>CABUUJ010000016.1 GCA_902494715.1 uncultured Collinsella sp. | reverse complement strand
GGTCTCGGCAGACGCAACCTCGGCGGTCTCAGACTCCTCGGCAACCTGTTCCTCGGCAGCGTCGGCCGCGTGGGCCTTGGCCTTCATCGCCGCGATAAATCCGGCAGGCATGCCATCGAACTCGCGCACGCCGGCAAGCGAGCGCTCGATATCCTTGGCGCACGCTTCGGACACAGTCACCACGTGACGCTCGGCGGCCTTGGCACGGGCCTCGCGCTTGGGATTGGGCTGTCCCGCGCGATTGGGCCTGCGGTTACGGTTCCTGTTGTCAACGTCTGCCATAAGTGGTCACCTTTCTCGGTCTCTGCCGCTATCGGCTTTTCCCATCCATGATACCCCGCCGCACACAAAAAAGACGGCCCCGAAGGACCGCCTTTCGTATCGAGTTGCGCGCACGGCAAGCACCGCTGCAATTTGGCACTAGTCGCGACGACCAAGGATGTTCAGAATGCGCAGGAACACGTTGATGATGTCCACGAACAGGTTGGATGCCATAAGCACGGCGTTGGGCAGCGTGGGCGGCACCGTCGTTGCCACATAGGTGTCGTAGCCGATGAAGCCGGCAAACACCACAATCACGATCAGGTCGGTGATGGACTGCGAAACGCCCATGAACATCAGCACGATCTCGACCAGAATCGTGGCAAGCAGGATGCCAAAACCAATGCCGTACACACGCTGGAAGAACTTGGGGAAGGTCACGCCCAGCGCACCAAAGACAAAGGTGATAGCAGCGGTGGCGATAAAGGCGGTGTTAATGGTAGGCAGGTCGTAGTTGGCAAGACCAAACGACGCCGTCAGGCCAAAGGTGCTCGCAAAGACCACGTAGCCCACGAGTGACAGGCCCACGGACTGTTTGCTGGCAGCGGCCGACATCATGACCATGCCGACGATGGTCAAAATAAATGAGCCAAAGACCAGCGGCAAGGCGGCGCCGCTCATCATCATGCGCGCAAACGACATGGTGCTCGTAAAGTAAGCACCGGCGCCCATGGCGCAAAAGCCCAAAAAGATCAGGGCAGACATGACAAGGTTGTACGCGCGCGGCGACATCTCCTTGGCACGGCTTGCGCCGGTTTCGATGGGGCCGTTCTGATAGCCCTGGATATCGTTCATACTTCGTCCTTTCAAAAAGTGCCGTGAAAGACGGCACAGCAGATGACAAGATTCCTGTCATTGTACCCGAACGCCGCGCGCTCTTACCTGCGGCGCCCACTCTCGAGCGTACGGTCGAATGCCCACACCCACCAACGCATCACGTGGGCCTGCGAGCCGTCCGGCCGTCCGCACGCCTGGTCCTCCAGATACAACTCGGTCGCATGCCCGCCAAAACGAACCTTATACGTTGCCGTACGAACACCGTGAACCGTTAAGCCAAAACCGGTGGACGAGACAATCTCGTCAATTGTAAAGCAGCGACCGTCGACCCAGCAGACGGTAACCGGCACGACTTGTCCGCCCGCAAGGATGCGGGCCACGACGTCCACATACTGCTTGTGCACGCGCCGAGTTTTGCCATCTGTCTGTCGATATTCCATGCTTCCCATTATCGAACGCATGTTTGCATATTGTAAAGCGAACAGACTGTGGTTTTGGAGTGTCGGAGCGAACGCGCGTGTCCGCATGGCGTGATAGCAAAAAGAACACCCGCGGTCAACAGGGCAAATATTCAATGTTAGTGCCAAAAAATTCACTTCTCCCATCAGAACTCGGTAAAGAAACCCGCAGGAGGTGATACGATTTATCATGTTTTTGTAACGTGCCTGCAAACTTCGAGAAAGCCCATATATGGACGTAACGTTCTCAGCCTTCCTCGGCCAAATTGTGTCGAACCCAGTCCTTGCCGTCACCGTGATCCTCGCGCTCGGCGCCATCTTCGTCAATGGATGGACCGACGCGCCCAACGCCATCGCGACCTGCGTCACTACGCGTTGCATGCCCGCCCGCGCCGCCATTCTCATGAGCGCCGCATTCAACTTCCTCGGCGTGCTCATCATGACGCACTTTAACGCGAGCGTCGCCAACACCATCTCACATATCGTCGACTTTGGCGGAAACAGCACCATGGCGCTCGCGTGCCTCTGCGCGGCGCTGTTCTCCATCGTCGTCTACGGCGCCACAGCGTCGCGTTTTGGCATCCCCACCTCGCAAAGCCACAGCCTCATCGCCGGCCTGACCGGCGCTGCTATCGCCCTCGGTGGCGCCAGCAGCGTCAACGTTCACGAGTGGATGAAGGTCATCTACGGCCTGGCGCTCTCCATCGGCCTGGGTTTTGTCATGGGCTGGGTCCTGTGCAAGCTCGTCTCGATTCTTTTCGCCGCCGCCAACAGGCGACGCGCCAACGTCTTCTTTAAATACGCTCAGATCGCGAGCGCTGCGGCCATGAGCTTTATGCACGGCGCGCAGGATGGACAGAAGTTCATCGGCGTGCTCTTTTTAGGTGTCGCCTTCGCCAGCGGGCAGACGAGCGTCGGCGACGCCGGCATCCCCATCTGGATCATGCTGCTGTGCTCGGCCACCATGGGCATCGGCACCAGCGTGGGCGGTGAGCGCATCATCAAGTCTGTCGGTCAGAGCATGGTCAAGCTCGAAAAGTACCAGGGCTTCTCCGCCGACCTGGCGGGCGCCGCAAACCTGCTACTTGCCACCCTTACCGGCATCCCCGTGTCCTCCACGCACATCAAGACCTGCGCCATTATGGGTGTCGGTGCCGTCAAGCGCCTCTCGGCGATCAACTTCGGTGTCGTCAAGGACATGATGTTCACCTGGTTCTTCACCTTCCCCGCCTGCGGACTCATCAGCTTTGTCATGGCCAAGCTGTTCATGATGTTCATCTAGTCAAACCGAACGTCCATCCGGACCGCAATACCTCGCCCACCCGTCTTCGCCTCGAAAGGACCCACTCATGGCAAAGAAACCCGATTCGTTCTACTTTGACAACTACGTCGCCTGCGCCGACCTTGCTGTCCAGGCCGCAGAGTTGCTCATCAAGATTTTTGAGAACTTTGATCCCGCGCAGATCCACGGCATGCTCGAGGAGATGCATGCGATTGAGCATGCGGCCGACAAGAAGCACCATGAACTCGAGGATGCCCTGCTCACTGCCTTTATCACCCCGCTTGAGCGCGAGGATCTGGACCTGATGAGCTGCTCGCTCGACACTGTGCTTGACCGTATCGAGGGCGTCGTGCAGCGCGTCTACTTCACCAACATCCAGAGCATCCACCCCGATGCCATTGTCATCGCCCACAAGGTGACCGACGCCTGCCGCGCCATGAAGGACCTGATGGTCGAGCTTCCCAACTACCGCAAGTCCAAGACCCTGCGCGAGCTAGTCATCCAGATCAACACCATCGAGTCCGAGGCCGACGAGCTCTATATCAACGCCATGCGCAACCTGCACGTTAACGGCAAGGACCCGCTCGAGGTCATCGCTTGGCGTGACGTATATGCCTTCCTGGAGTACTGCGCCGACTGCTGCGAGAATGTGGCCGATGTCGTGGATTCGATTGTCATGAAGAACAGTTAATTGGGGGTACGTGTCCCACCGGTCGCGGGCCCGACCACTCATAACCTTTTTCACTCCGGCTGCAAGCAGAGTCGTTCAAAAGCGGTTAATTAGTGGTACGCGTCCCACCGGCGAAGGCCCGGCACCTATTTGCTTTCTCACTCCGGCTGCGTGGCAGAGTCGTTCGAAAGTAAATAGGTGTCGGGCCTTCGCCTTACGTATCACCATTGGGAACCTGGGCTAATAGGCGGAATGCATGGTGGCTTTGGTTGAAAGCGTCTTTGGCATCAGTCATGACTTTGGGCAGCGCTGAGCGTTTGGCTGAATGTTGCTCTGGGTACCCTTTGGTTGTCTTTTATTTCGTTATTAAATTGTTGGAGGGCTTGTATGTCTTATTTGGATCTGGCTCGGGGTCGGTATTCTTGTCGTGAGTTTGAAGATCGGGCTGTGGAGCAGGCTGTGGTGGATGCCATTGTTGAGACTGGGCGTATTGCTCCTTCTGCTTGCAATAATCATCCAACCCGTGTGATGGTGTTGGATACGCCTGAGCTTCTGGAGAAGGCTGCTGCTTGTCAGCCTCGGTTTGCTCGTGATGGATCTATCTTTGGCGCTCCGCTCATCTTCCTTATTTGTAGCGTTACCGAAGACGCTTGGGTGCGCCCGTATGACCAGATGAATTCCAGTGAAATCGATACGTCCATCGTGTGCGATCAGATGATGATGGAGGCCACCGAGCAGGGCCTGGGAACGTGCTGGGTATGCCATTTTAAGCCTGAGGTGGCACAGGAGCAGTTCAACCTGCCCAAGGGCGTCTATCCCTATCACATGCTCGTCTGCGGATATCCTGCCGACCACATCGCCGATCCCGAGCATCGCGAGGCCCGTACCATTCCCCTCCCCGACTTCCTCCTCAAGTAGGTTTTGGGACATGCCCTAAAACCTATCCTTGACCGCTCACCGTTTCGCCGAGTTCTGCGCCACTATGTGCAGGGCTCGGTTTTTTATGTTACGCACCCCGGCACAGTCATAAAAAAGGACCCGCAAGCTACGGGTCCTTTCTAGGCACTAAATTGTAAGCCGAATGTTAGTCCAGGTCGTCGGCGGCAAAGTTGTCGATCGGGGCGAAGGGGTCAGCCACGGGAACAACCGGATCAGCGACAGGCAGCGGCTCGGCGGCGGGAACGGTCACTGCAGGAGAAGCCGCAGAACCGACCGGCGTGGAGGCCATAAGGTCGGACGGGAAGGAATTCTGCGCATCGTCCATGAAGTGCTGAATGAGCTTGAGGTACTCGGCTTTGAACTCCTCACGGGAAGCCTTCAGACGGTCGATCTCCTCGAGCTCGGCCTGCTTCTCGGTCAGGGCCTGACGGATGACCTCGCGGGCCTTGGCGTCGGCTTCGTTGCGGATGCGCTCAGCGTTCTCGTTGGCATCGTTGACGATGCCCTCGGCGGTCTGCTGGGCAGCAATCAGCGCAGCGGAGATCTGGCGCTCCTGAGCGGAGAAGTCGGGTGCGGGAGCGGCCACAGGAGCGGCGGGAACGGCCTGACCGGCAGCGTCCTGAGCCTGGGCAAGCTGGGCCTGCGTGTCGGCAAGCAGCTGCTCGGTGGCAGTCAGACGACCCTTAAGATCGACAATCTTGGCAAGCATAGCGTCAACCTCGGAGGACAGCGTCTCCAAAAAGACGTCGACCTCGGCGGGATCATAGCCGCGCTTGGCCTCAGAGAAAGTCTGAGCCTGGATGTCAGCAGGGGTAATAGCCATAACAAGTTCTCCTTTATCATCGCCTTGGCGCCGGGCGCCCAACGTAAGTTACTGAGCCAGTACTATACGAGTATACCTATAAGAAGCTGCAGAATCAGCCTCTGCACCAACTGCAACGCAATAATCGCAACGACCGGCGAAAAATCAACGCCGCCCATCGGCGGAATAAACCGACGAAACAGGTTGAGCCACGGACCGCAGACGCTATCGAGCACCGCGGCGATATCCTGCAGCAGGCCGCCCTGCTTCATGGGAATCCACGTCATGAAGCAATAGACCACAATAAGTGTGGAGTAGAAGTTGAACAGCGTGTTGACCAGCTGGACAATGGTGTAGATGTTGATGAGAATCTCCTCGTCTTGGGTTTACTTAAGGTAGCCGTCGGCGTGCAGCTTCTTGAGGTCCGAATCCTTGACCTCGCAGCCGGCGGGCAGCACCATAAACACGCGATCGCCCACCTCTTTGACCGTAGCGCCCAGGCCGCAGGCAAAGCCATAACTAAAGTCCAGGACACGCTTGGCGACCTCGGTGCGAACGCCAACAAAAATCAGCGCAACGGGCTGCTTGGTGCGCACGCGGCGGACAACGGTCTCGACATCGTCATAGCTCTCAGGGCGCAGGACATAGGCAGGCAGCTGCGGCGTGGCGTTAATGATGTTGTTTGCATAGGCCGAGGCGTCGCTCGGCGCAGAAGCGGGCGCAGGTGCCGCGGCGCGAGCGCGAGCGCTCTCGGCATAGCTCGACGGCGTGTCGTAAGCGCCGGGACGATAGCCGCCCGCGACACTATCCTGTGAACGCGACGGCGGATTGTACGTCGTTGCATGACGCGAGTCATCGCCGACCAGCTGTCCGGAACGCGTATACACGGCGACCGACTCGGCCTCACCGCGACGCGTCTGCCCCAGCAGGCCGTTACTCGGCTCGTCCTGGGTATAGAAGCCCTCGCCCGAGGCGCCGCTGTAGCCGTTGTTCTGATAGCCATCGTCGTAGCCGTCATCGTAGCCGTAGTCGTCATCCTGGCCATAGCCCTGGTCGTAACCCTGCTGGCCGCCCAGGTGCATCTTATTTTTAATCTCGTCAAGGAAGCCCATGGTTGTGTCCTCTCGCGGTTTAGTGCAGGCGCCCCGATAATCAGTGCGCACTTCAGAGCCTTATTTTACTGCAAACTCCGGGCTAAATACTACCCTGCCCAGGCGAACGAGCGTAGAGCCCTCCTCAAGGGCAGGCTCAAAGTCTTCGCTCATGCCGCAGGAAAGCTCAGGCAGGTTCAAATCGGGATGCGCCGCCTCCAGCTCATCCCTCAGCTCACGAAGCCCCGCAAAGGTGCGGCGTGCCACATCCTTATTCCCCCGGGGCGCCATAGTCATAAGCCCCTGTACGCAAATTCCCTCAAGTTCCGCAAGCTCGCCCGCGGCGGCGCGAATCTCATCGGGCGAAAAGCCTCCCTTCGACTCCTCACCACTCACATTGACCTCAATGAGCACACGCTGAGGGCCGGCGAGCTCGCCTGCCTCAATCTTGCGGGCAGCACGGCTCGAGATCGCCTGCGCCAGATGCAGCGAACCCACCGAGTGAATCAGCTCGGCTGAGTCCAGCACCGCATTGATCTTATTGGTCTGCAGGTTGCCGATCATATCGAAGCGCACCTCGGGCAGCTCCGGATGCTCCGCCAGACCCGTGAGCTTGCGAACCAGCTCCTGCGGGCGGTTCTCGGCAAAATGGCGATACCCCGTCTGGATGGCGGCAACGGTCTCATCGACACCAACGGTCTTTGACACGGCAATGAGGCGCGCGGCGTCGTGGGGGCGGCCTGCGCGATCGAGCGCCGCATAAAAACGTTCCAGAATCTGCTCGCGGCGAGCGCGCATCACGTCCAAATAGTTATCCATTGCCAATCGCCTCCGCTAACAGCCATACAAGTAGTCCCATGCTAACGCAAGAGCGCGGCCCTGCATGTGCAAGGCCGCGCCCACTTAGGTATTTACAATCTTTCGACGAACGGAGCTACCCTACTCCTCGTCGTCCTCGCCATCATCCTCGTCCTCAAGATGATTCAGCAAGTAGCGAAGACCCTCGCTCACCTCGTTAGCGGACACCCTGGCAACAAAGTGTGCATCCACGGCGGGCCTCATAATGACGCCCTCGCCCGAAGGCACGCGCATGCTCTCGAGCTCGTCCTCGTCCGTGCGGGCGATATCGCCGGCGTTCATGCGCTGGCCGGTCAAAAGGAAGGTCAGACGACAGGCGGCATCGATGGAAATCGAGGCGATGCGATCGAGGTAGCGCGAAACCATGATGGCGCGGCGCAGGTCGTCGTAGTTGCTATCGTCATCCATAAACTCGCCCGCATCCATGCGGTTGAAGATACGGAAGAACTTCTCGTAGGCCGCGTGCACCGGCTCGTCCTCGACGGCAAGGTTGCAGATGATGGACATGTCGTTGGTGACGAGCGCGGAAAGCGACGAGCCCAGCACCTGGTATACGGCTTCGGCCTCGGCCTCAACCGTACCGACAAGCTCCTGGGGCAGCGAGATATCGGCCTTGACCATGTGACGCGTGGCGCGGCAGATCTGGCGAACCTTATCGGTCATGCGCTGCAGGTTAAAGTCGACGTAGATGATCGTCTGCAGTAAGCGGAAGTCGGAAGCGACCGGCGACTGCGTGGCGATCAGGTTGTAGCACACGGCCTCCAAGTTGGCGCAGCGCGCGTCAATCGAAAGCGTGCGCTTCTTGGTCTTGGTGGCAAGCTTGCGGTCATCGGTCACATAGGCCTTCACGGCGTCGTGAAGCGCCAGATCGACGGCCTCGTAGATGCTCAGCATCTCATGACGGGCCTCGATGAGCTGACGGGAAAACAGTTTACGCATGGTTCACTCCAATCAGTTGGGTGCGGTCATGCCGCCCGCACGGTGAATACGCACCGGACCAGGTCCGATCGGCTTGGGACTAGTCGCACCGATCAGCCAAAGCGGCCGGTGATATAGTCTTCCGTCCGCGAATCCACCGGGCTGGTAAAGATCGCGTCGGTTTGACCATACTCGATGAGCGTGGCGGGCTCGCCGGCAACTTCCTGCAAGAAAAATGCGGTGTAGTCGCTGATACGAGCCGCCTGCTGCATGGAATGCGTGACGATGATGATCGTCATCTCGGGCGCCAGCTCGGCCATCAGATCCTCGACCTTAGAGACGGACGTAGGGTCGATGGCGGAGCAGGGCTCGTCCATCAGGAGGACATCGGGCTGCACCGCAAGCACGCGCGCGATGCACAGACGCTGCTGCTGACCGCCCGAGAGCGCCAAACCGTCCTTGTTGAGCTGATTGGATACCTCTTTCCAGAGGTTGGCGCGCTTGAGCGATTCTTCCACGATGTCATCGAGGTCGCTTTTGCTAGTCACGCCCTGCAGACGAGGGCCAAAAGCGACATTCTCGTAGATGGATTTGGGAAACGGGTTGGGCTGCTGAAAGATCATGCCCACGCGGCGGCGAAGGTCGACCGGGTCGACGCCCTCGGCATAGATATCGTTGCCGTCGAGCGTCATGGTGCCCTCGACGCGAGTGCCCTCGATAAGGTCGTTCATACGGTTGATGCAACGCAAAAACGTCGATTTGCCGCAGCCCGAAGGACCGATAAACGAGGTGATGGCGTTTTTGGCGATGTTGAGGTCGAGCCCCGTCAGCGCATGAAAGTCACCGTACCAAAAGTTGAAATCCTTGGCCGTGATGGCCGCTTGCTCCGGCGTAGGAGCGGACTGATAGACGGACATGGGACTCCTTAACTAGCGGCGCTTGCGCGACAGATAACGCGCAAACAGGTTGAAGGCCAGAATAATCGCCATCAGCAAAAGCGCGGTGCCGTAGGCTGCGTTCATGTTGATGCCGTCGTTGGCAAGCAAATAGAGGTGAACGGTCATGGGACGACCGGAATCAAGCGGCGAGATCGGCAGGTTGATGGCCTGACCCATGGTGTAGAGCACCACGGCGGTCTCGCCGATGGCGCGACCGATGGCAAGGACGATACCGGTGGCAATGCGGCCAAAGGCCGAAGGAAGCACGATCTTGGAGACGACCTGCCACTTGGTGGCGCCCAGGCCATATGCGCCCCAACGGATATAGCGCGGAACGGCGCGAATCGCTTCCTCGGTGGTGCGCATGACGATGGGCAGCATCAGAAGTGCCAGCGCCAGGGCGGCCGAGACCATCGAAAGACCCAGGCCCATGGCCTCGACAAACAAAGCGTAGCCAAAGAGGCCCATAACGATGGAGGGCACCGAGGCCAAGGCATCGGCAGCATAGCGAATGATGTCGACGACCTTGCCCTGTTTGGCATACTCAGCCAGATAGACCGCAGCCAAGACGGCAACCGGCGTGCAGATGAGCATGGCGAGTGCCGTCACGTAGATAGTCGAGACGATCGTGGGCCAAATGCCGCCTTCGGCGTTTACGCCCTGCGGCCAACCAAAGATAAAGTCAAGCGAGATATGCGGCAGACCGTTGATGACCACGTAGGCGATGATGGCGAGCAACACCAGGGTGGTGATATAGGCCGCGGCGCGAAAGACGCCGAGCATAATCTTGTTGGACAGGTCCTTGTTGATGCGGCCCTTCTTACCATGGGAAAGGGCACGCTTGATGCGCTCGCGCGACGAGGTCGTATCGGCCGTCGTGTCAACGGAATCGGACATAGCCTACCCCCTCTTCTTCTTGGAAATCAGACGGACGATACCCACCAGTGCAGCGGAGATGATAAACAGAACCACGCCCATGCCAAACAGAGCCGAGCGATGCAGGCCCGAGGAATAGCTCATGTCGAGCGCGATCTGGCTCGTGAGCGTCGAGATGGGGCTCGAGATGCTATCCGGAATGACCGGGGCGTTGCCCACGACCATCAACACGGCCATGGTCTCGCCGATGGCGCGCCCCATACCCAAAACGATGGCGTCCACAATGCCCAGCTTGGCGGCCGGCAGCACAACCTTGTAGATGGTCTGCCACTTGGTGGCACCCATAGCATAGGACGCCTCGCGAATGCCCATGGGAATGGAATTGAGTGCATCGATGGTGAGCGTGGTGATGGTGGGCACGATCATAATGGCGAGCACGAACCACGCCGTCAGCGCGCCAAAGCCAAGACCGCCGGTCAGCTGCGCGATAAACGGACGGATGATGACCATGCCAAAGAAGCCGTAGATGATAGAGGGGATGCCCGCCAGCAGGTCGACGGCGGGGCTGATGAGCCTGCGCACGCGCTTGCTGGCGATCTCGACCAGATACACGGCCGTGCCCACACCCAGTGGCACGCCCATGGCGAGCGCACCGACCGTCACCAGGCCAGAGCCCGCCAGCAGCGACATGATGCCGTAGTGACCCTCGGAGGGCGCCCACGTAAAGCTAAAGAAGTCCGCCAGGCCGATGTCGGTAAAGACGGGCAGTGCCGAATACGTGGTAAAGACAAAAATCAGGATGACGGTGACGACCGCCAAGAACGCGCAGGCAAAGAAGATCCACTGCAACGCCTTCTCCTTGAGATAGGTGCTGCGCGACACCAACGCCAACTCACGCTTTTTGGACGCCTGAGCCTCCTGCTCAATCTGGGGGGTTTCCTGTGCTTCCACGCTACTCACTCCCTTTTCCGTCGTTGGTGACGGGAATAAAGCCCGCCTCGCGAATCTGCTTGTCCATCTTCTCGGACGTCACATAGTCAATGTAGTTCTGCGCCTGCTGCGAAGGCGTACCCTTCACAAAGAAGTAAAGGTCACGCGAGATGGGATAGCCGCCACTTGCGACCGTCTTCTCGGATGCCTCGACATGGTTGACCGAAACGGCCTTAACTGAGGTCTTGGCGTTGAGGCTCTCGACAAAACCCAGCGAGATGTAGCCAATGGCGCCACGCGAGCGGGACACGACATCGCGTACCTGGCCCGTACCCGAAAGAACGGCCGAGCGACGATCGAACGGCGTGCCGTCCATCACGATGGTACGGAAGGCCTCGCGCGTACCGGACGCCTCGTCGCGGTTGATAACCTGAATCTTCAGGTCCTCTCCACCGACTTCCTTCCAGTTAGTGATCTTGCCGGCGTAAATATCGCGGAGCTGCTCGGTCGAGAGATTATCGACCGGGTTGTCGTCGTTCACGATGACTGCGATGCCGTCGTGCGCGATTACGATCGGGGTCAGGCCAAGGTCCTGCTCATCAGCATTGAGGCCACGAGAAGAACTGGCGATGTCGGCCGTGCCGTTGCTGACGGCCTCGATACCCGCAGAGGAGCCAAGGCCGGAGACGAGCACGTCGATGCCGGTCTCTTCCTTAAAGCCCTCGGCTGCGATCTCGGCAATGGGAAGGCACGTGGTCGAGCCGGCCACGGTAATAGAAGATGTGGAAGATCCCGAGGAGCAGGCACACAGCGTGAGTGTGAGCACTGCCGCGCTCAGGACCGATGCGATCTTTCTCATAGCATCGCGCCGATCGCCGCATGGCGCCCGCAGGTGCCGCCCTCGTTGCGGTAGGAATAAAAACGGTCGTTCTGACGAACGGTGGAAAGCTTGGTGTCCACAATGCTGCTTGCATCGATGCCGGCGTCCATAAGCGCCTCGCGAATGGCGGCGGAAAGATCGAGCATACGGGAAGCGGTAGCATCGATGCACGCGAACTCGGCGGCAAAGCGGTCCATAAGTTCTTGGGACACCTCGTACTCGTCGCCCAGGATATGGGGCCCAATGTAGGCAGAGATGTCGTCCGGCTTGCAGCCAGCCGCCTCGCAGAGCGCTTGGCACGCCTTGGCGGAAATGCGCGCAATCGTACCCTTCCAGCCAGAGTGCACCACGGCAAAGCCGCCGGGAGCCACCAGCACCACGGGAACGCAATCGGCAAAGCAGAGCATCACGGGTACCTCACGAGCCGTGCAGACGATGGCATCACAGCCCTCGGCAATCTGCTCGCGAATGTTCTCGAGATCATCGGCACCATTCGAGACCACCGTCACGACATGGTCACCATGTACTTGATTGGGGACGAGCAGATTATGCTCGCACTCAGCGGCCCCTATGGCCTCGAGTGCACGGCGGCGATTTTCTTGAACGGCAAAGGGGTCATCGCCAACATGCGAGCCCAGATTGAGTGAGGAGTACGCATCTTCGGAAACGCCACCGGTGCGTTCGGTAAAAGCGAAGCGAACATCGTGCGTCGCGCCCTCTACCAACGTAACTCCATCATGGTCGACACGCGAAACGTTGTCCGCACGTGCTGCCATACTAAAGCCTCCTAATAACACAAGTATCGCGGCGACGCCGCAGCAGTCCGTGCCACACGGCTGCCATACTTCATCAAAAAGGATACCCGCAGCGGTAGGGACCAAACGTAAAGGGAACGTAAGGAGATTGGAGGCTTTCGTTTACAAAGGCAAAACACAACAAAAAGGGGTGCGCCCAATCGGACGCACCCCATGCAGGTCGTTGAGAAAAACGAACTAGAAGCTGCCGCGCTTGAGGAAGTCGGGAAGCTCAAACTGGTCGTTGCCAAAGTTGGGCAGCTCGGTACCACCGACGTTGCGAGTCGGGGCAGCCTGAGCGGGGCTGGCAGCCGGAGCGGTGCGCTGCGGCTCGGCAGAAGCAGCGGCCTTGCTCTGGGACTGCTGAGCAGCGAAGAGCTCGTCCTGACGGTTGACGTTGGAGTCGGAGAAGCCCGTAGCGATAACGGTGATGCGCACCTGGTCGCCCAGAGACTCGTCCACAACGGTACCGAAGATAATGTTGGCCTCGGGGTCGACGGCGTTGGCGACAACGTCGGCAGCGTCGCTGATCTCCTGGATACCCAGGTCCTTGGAACCGGCAATGGAAAGCAGGACGCGCGTGGCACCATCGATGGAGCTCTCGAGCAGCGGGCTGGAAATAGCCTGCTGGGCGGCGTCGACGGCACGGGTGTCCCCAGAAGCGGTACCGATGCCCATCATAGCGGTACCGGCCTGCTTCATGATGGTCTTAACATCGGCGAAGTCCAGGTTGATGATACCGGGGACGGTGATGAGGTCGGTGATGCCCTGGGTGCCCTGGGAAAGGACGCCATCGGCGATTGCGAAGGCCTCGAGCATGGTGGTCTTCTTCTCGGCGATGTCGAGCAGCTTGTCGTTAGGGATAACGATCATGGTGTCGACGCAATCGGAGAGCGTCTTAATGCCCTCTTCGGCGCTCTTCTTGCGCTTGCGGCCCTCAAAGGTAAAGGGCTTGGTCACGACGGCGACGGTCAGCGCGCCGACCTCGTTCATCGCGATATCGGCAACGATGGGAGCAGCGCCGGTACCGGTGCCGCCGCCCTCGCCGCAGGTGATGAACACCATGTCGGCGCCAGCGAGCGCCTCGGCGATGTCGTCGCGGGACTCATCGGCAGCCTTACGGCCGACCTCGGGGTTAGCGCCAGCGCCCAGGCCGCGGGTCAAGTCGGTGCCGATGTGCACCTTGATATCGGCATCAGAGATCGCGAGTGCCTGAGCATCGGTGTTGATGGCAACAAACTCGACGCCGCGGATGCCCTCTTCGATCATTCGATTGACCGCGTTGGTACCGCCGCCACCGACGCCGACAACCTTAATGACGGCAAGGTAGTTGTTGATCTCTGTCTCGTGCATGTCGGTCCTCCGAACAAAGGTTATAGCCATAGCATGGGTTGACCCCTGCGCACGTTAACCTTCAAGTTGAAAGTAAATGCAAAGGTAAACCGTATTATGTTTGCACATTATGAACGCATCAGTCAAATAATTGGCGGTGAAAATCAAACAAACCAGATAAACGGCGCGGTATGCCCCGTCAACAAAGGCTAGAAGACGCTACGAGGTCGGCGCATTCCTAAACGTATAGTTGCCAGGAGATCGAACGTTGATATACGTCACGCCCTCCACCTGCGAAAGCAGCTTGGTCACGATGCGCTCCTTTTTGGCAATATCGTCCGAATCGCCGAGCGACACCTCGATACCGTTATCGAGGTTCGCCGAGATGGCCTCGACCGAGGGCGTGGAAATATCCTTGACCTGGCCCAGGAACTCACTTGAGAAACCGCGAACGTAATCTAGGCCGGCCTTGACGGCCTTGGAGTTTACCGCTTGCCCCGAAACCGGTGCGACATCGGCCGAGACATCGGTCAGCAGCACGGCACCGTAATGTTTGGCGAGCGCTAGGGCGGCATCGATGCCATTTAGAGTATTGGCACCCTCCCCCGTTGTGGTGACATTGCCCTGGTCGTCGACATCGACCGAGGTAGACAGCGGTGCAATCCATGTGTCATCGTCCCCGATCGCCCATGCAAGATCGTCGGAGCTAATGTAGGCGATTGCGATAACCTTGCGTTCCGTCGGCGTGATGATGAGCGTATGGGGAAAATGACGCTGGACATCCACGCCCGAGACCCACGGATTTTGCTTGAGGCCCTCGGTAATCTGGTCGGGATTTACATTGAACAGCGACGTGTTCTCGGGCAGATCGATCAGCTGGATGGCATCGTGCTTGGTCACATGCTCGCTGCCCTGGATCTGAATATCGGTAGCGGCGAACAGGCCAGAGTTAATGACGACGACGGCAACGACTGCAAGCACTGCCAGAGCGGCAAGGATGCCGCCCACGATTTTGCCCTTGCCCTTAACGGCAGAAGCGGCACCCGCCGCATGATTTGCCAAAGCGCCGATCGATGACAACGGATTAGAGCCCTTTTTGCCCGATTGAGGTTTTGCGGAGGCCGACACCGACGTCAGCATACGTGGCTTAGATGCACCCAACGCGCGACCGGGACGCGTCACCTTTGCCCCCAACGAGGGCTTGGGCGACGCTATGGGGCGAGAAGGTATGGCACCCATCGCCGGTTTGGGCGTCACCGAGGGACGTGCCACCGGACGAGCAACATTTTTGGCCGCGGGGCGTCCGCCAAGCTGCGAACCGGCAGTCGAACGCTTGGCAGGCCGCACGGACCCAGCAGGCTTAGAAGGCATAACGGATTTACGTTGAGGCTGAGACGGTGCGCCGGAACGCCCTCCGGCGCGGCGGAAGGTTGGTTTCGATGCTCTAGAAGCCGAGGAATTTAACTTCCGGTCTGAGCTCGATGCCATACGCCTCCCTCACCTTTCCGTGCACATGTCTGATAACCGCGGCCACGTCATCGGCCGAGGCGGTTCCGTTATTAACGATAAAATTAGCGTGTACGGGCGAAACTTCCGCGCCGCCAACCGAAAAACCCTTTAATCCACAATCCTCGATGAGCTTGCCCACGCTCGCATCGGGCGGGTTGCGAAATACCGACCCGCAGGATGCACAGCCCATGGGCTGTGTGCGCTTACGCCGCGTCAGGTACCGCTCCATACGTTCACGGATATCGGCCTTGGGCGCAGGTTTGAGCTTGAGCACGCACTCCAGAATGATCTCGTTACGCGGCAGGCTGCATTCACGGTAGCCCCAAGCGATCTCCGAGCCCGCGTAATGCTTGATGCCGGAGCTCGGGTCAAACGTAACGACATCTTCGACCAGCGAGCCAATCCACTCGGTTCGCGTGCCGGCATTCATGGACACGGCGCCGCCAACGGAGCCGGGAATACCGACCGCAAACTCAAGGCCCGAAAGGCTGCGCGACAGCGCGTCGTTGACTAGGCGAGCGAATATCACGCCCGCACCGACCGTCAGCGTACAACCGTCTTCGGCGACAACCGTACGCTGGAACTCACGCCCCAACGAAATGACGGCGCCGCGATAGCCTGCATCGGCAACAAGCAGATTAGATCCCTTGCCGATAATGACCCACGGCACCTGCTCACGATCGAGCACCGCCACGGCGCGACGCAAGGCATGATAGCTGTGACACGTCACAAAGAGGTCCGCCTTGCCGCCGATACGATAGCTCGTATGGCGCGCGAGGCGTTCATCCTCAATTACGTCCGTATCGATCATGCCCGAAAGCGCCATGACGGCGTTAAACAGACCCATGGGGTTTAAGCGTCTTTCTTGGCAGTCAGATACTCGATGAACTCGGGGCCGACCGTCGTGACGTCGCCGGCGCCCATGGTAAGCAGCAAATCGCCCTCGCCCACCATCTTCTCGAGCTCCTCATTGAGCTCAAGACGGCTCGAGCAGTACACGACCTCCTTGCCGGGGTGCTTGGCGCGCACGGTATCGGCAAGCATCTTGGACGTGACGCCCGGGATGGGCATCTCGCCGGCAGAGAACACGTCAATCAACAGCAGCTTGTCAGCATTGGCGAATGCGTCGGCAAAGTCATCGCACAGAGCCTGCAGGCGCGAATAGCGGTGCGGCTGGAACACGACGTCGACATGTTTGTAGCCCAGCGAAGAGGCAGCAGCGAGCGTCGCCTTGATCTCGGTGGGATGATGGCCGTAATCGTCAACCACCGTGATGCCGTCGATATCGCCCACGTGGGTAAAGCGACGGCGGACGCCTTCAAAACTCGAAAGTGCCTTAGCGGCGGCGTCGATATCGAGGCCTAGGACATGGGCGACGGTCAAGACGGCCGTGGCGTTGAGCATGTTGTGACGACCGGGGTTGCTCTTAATCTCGACAGCGTGCTCGGTGCCGTCCTCAAAGCGAACGATAAAGTCGCTCTGGATGCCCTTGACATCCGGATGCACGCAGACGATGTCGTTGGTCTCGGCAAAGCCATAGGAAAGCACATGACGGCCCGTCGACTTGGCAAGCTCGACCAGATGCGGGTCCTCGCCACAGACGATGACCGTGCCGTCCTCGCCCACCAGACTCATAAACTTGGCGAAGGTGGCCTCGATCTCCTCGATACCCGAGTAATGATCGAGATGGTCGGCCTCGACGTTGGTCACGATGACCACATTGGGGTTAAGGAACAGGAAGGAGCTGTCGGACTCATCCGCCTCGGCGACAAAATAGTCGCCCGAGCCGTTCTTGCCGTTGGTATCGTAGCCCTCGACAATGCCACCGATCAGGAAGCTGGGGTCCAGACCCATGCGGTCGAGCATGGTGGCACACATCGAAGAGGTCGTGGTCTTGCCGTGAGTGCCGGCGACGGCGACGGTGGTGTAGCCGTGGCCCAGAGCCGAGAGCATCTTGGCGCGAGGCCACACGGGAATACCCAGCTCGCGCGCACGGACGAGCTCGGGGTTGGACTCGGGAATAGCGGTAGAGACCACGACGACGTCGGGCTTGACCTCGTCGATGGTGGCGGCCTCATGGCCCACATGCACCTTCACGCCGGCGCGGGTAAGCTGGCGAATATAGCGCGACGTCTTAAGGTCGGAGCCGGTAACGACATAGCCGCGCTCGTGAAGGACGAGGGCGATGCCGCTCATGCCGGCGCCACCGATACCGATAAAATGGGCGCTCTTGAAATCGGGCGCGGAGGTTGCAGTCTGGGAATCAGCCATGTGCTCGTGTACTCCTTGCGTAAACACTGCCTGTAACCTGTCTACTGTACCGCACCTACCGCATCCGCGCGAGGGCGACCCGCGATATCCCGTCTAACTAACGCAATCCTTCTACCGCGTCTGCCAAAAGGACGGCAGCGCGGTCCTGGGCCAAACCGCGAGCCGCCTGACGCATGGCATCGCGCGCCTGCGCATCATCGATAAGATGCAGCAGCTCATCGGCAAACGCCTGGGTATCGATATCGGCATCGGCGCAGAGCACGCCAGCACCGGCATCGACCAGATAGCGGGCATTGGTGGTCTGATGATCGGCCGTCGCATGCGGATACGGCACCAGTACCGAAGGTGTGGCAAGGGCCGCGATTTCGGCAACGCTCGAAGCGCCCGAGCGCGAGAGGACCAAATCGGCCGCGGCCAGCATATCGCCCATATTGTCGATGTAGGGCTGGACGCGATACCGCTTCGCCTCCTCGGGCATCAGGGCAAGAGCACGCTCGGTGTCCTCGAAGCCATCGGCGCCCGTCGAATGCAAAACATAGAGATTATCGCGCGAGAGCAACTCGTTTTTAAGCGAAGCCACGCGCTCATTAAGATGTTGAGCACCAAGTGAGCCGCCAAACACCAGCAGGAGTGTGGCGTCCTCAGGCACGTCGAGAGCCCTGCGACCGCGAACCCGATCTCCCTCGATCACAGAACGGCGCACGGGGTTGCCGGTCATGAGCACATGGTCAGGATCGCCCTCGCGCTCAAACGCGGAACGTGCTGCCGGCACCGAGATGCAAACGCGGGCGGCATGCGAACTCATCATCTTGTTAGCAAGGCCCGGAACGGAGTTCTGTTCGTGCAGCAGATACGGAATGCCCGCGTCTTTGCACCAGCCCAGAAGCGGGACCTCGACATAGGCGCCAAAACCTATAGCGACATCGGGCTTGCAGGCTTTAGAAAAATGGCTGCCGAGCATGCGCTTCGCCTTATAGACACGCCACAGCGAGCTCAATGCCGTCCAAGGGCGAGAGCGGTCGAAGCCCGTAACCGTAATCGGCACAAAATCGAACCCTGCCTCGGGAACCAGACGACCCTCGAGCTTATGCGACTGACCCACAAACACAACGTGGTGGCCACGATCACGTAGCTCCTCGGCCAAGGCGAGTGCGGGGTTGATATGTCCCGCCGTGCCGCCGGCTGCGATAGCAACGGTCATCTTATCGGTCATGGTAGTCCCTTCGTACGCGCGGCCCCTGGTCGTCGGTGCGCAAGCGCGCCGACGGGTCCGAATTCAAGTCGATCCGATTATATCCGCCACCCGTATTGCGCGGCGTCGGTCGTTGCGGGCGACTCTGCGGCGCCGAGCGCGGACGGGCATCCGACTCCGAAGCAAAACCGTTCAAGACGGTAAAACCGCCACGCGACGAGCGCTCCCCACGCGTATGGGGAACACCGGCAGTGCTCTCGTCCATAACGGCAAAGCTATCGCGACGACGATCGTATTCATCGCGTCGAGCGCTCTCGTGCGAGACGCGTAAAATAAGCCCGGCGAGCATGAGCGACACGATAATCGACGAGCCGCCATAGCTGATAAACGGCAGCGGCTTACCCGTCATAGGAAACACGTTGAGAATACCCAGCGCGTTGATCAAAAACTGCACCGCGAGGATAACCGCAGAGCCCGAAGCCATGAGCGCCCCGCGACGATCGGCGGCCTGCTCGGCAATTCGAAACGCCGAGTAGATCAGCATCGCAAACACCAAGAAAAACAGCAGCGTCCCCAAAAAGCCAACCTCCTCGCCAATGATGGCCAGGATGTAGTCGTTGTGTGCCTCGGGCAAATACGAGTACTTCATGGTTGAGTTGCCGATACCGCGGCCGAACAGTCCGCCCGAAGCAAACGCCATAATAGCGAGCGTTGCCTGATACCCGTCTCCATATTCATCTGCCCAAGGGTTCAAGAGAACCTGAATGCGCACCATACGGTACGGCTCGACGACAAGAGCGATCACGATGATGACGGCGCCAGCAAGAATCGCACCGATAATGAATTTTGGGTCAAGGCCGGCAAAGAGCGCCATGCACATGATCGTCAACAGAATAATCAGGATGGTGCCAAAGTCGGGCTGAATAAAAATCAAGACGAGCGATATGCCCAAATATAAGCCCATGCCCTTAAGGAACTCATTGATGTTACCGCCGGGCGAAAACACGCGATCGAGCATGATGGCAGAATAGGCAATGGCAAACGGCTTGAGAAACTCCGATGGCTGAAACTGAATGCCGGCAATGCTCAGCCAACGCGTAGCGCCACGGCTGCCGCTACCAAAGAGGAACACCGCAAACAGCAAGATCATCATAGCGATAAGGGCAAGTTTAAGCGCCCCTTCGCCAAACCAGCTATCGGGTGCAACGCGCGCGATGAACTCGAGGGCAGCAACACCGACGACAGTGAACATAAACTGCCGGAACAAAAAGTAGGTCGCGGAGTCGTTCTCGTGAAGCGCCTCGACTGAAGAAGCCGAGTACACCATAAGCAGGCCAAAACAGACCAGCGAGAACAGGCAGGTCAAAAAGACCAGGCGGGGTCGCATGATACGTGCGGGGACGCCGGCGATATAACGTTCGCCGATGCCCTGCGTGCGACGACCGGCGCGCGGCGTGCTGCGCTGCGAGGAAGCACGGTCCGAGTCGGGCCTCCTCATATTCTGTCGGGGGCTCTCCTCTCTCACCGGCAACCCCTATTCCATTTGCGTATTGGACGCAGCGGCAAGCTGGGCCACATAGTCCTTAAACACGCGACCGCGCTCCTCGTAGCCCGAGAACTCATCGAACGAAGAGCAGGCGGGCGACAGTAAGATCACATCGCCGCGGCTCGAGAGCGAACGGGCAACGTCCACGGCATCGCGCAGGTCGTCGGCCTGGGCGATATCGACATCACCGTCGACATCCGCCTCGTCCATAGCGGCGGTAAAGCGCTCGCGCGCGTCGCCAAAGCAGACCACCGAGCGAACGTTATCCATCACAACGCGGGCAAAGGACTCGAGCGGCGTGCCCTTATCGTGACCGCCGAGCAGCAAGATCACATCGTCATCGGGAAACGCCGTCAGGGCCTTTTCGACCGCATCGGTGTTCGTTGCCTTGGAATCGTTAACATAGCGCACGCCATCGATCTCGCCACAGGGCTCAACGCGGTGCTCCAGCGGCTGAAACGAGACCAGGCCGCGACACACACCGTCAACATCGGCGCCGACCGTCAGGGCCGCCGTGGCAGCACACAGGGCATTGATTACATTGTGATGGCCCGAAATCTTAAGCTCGGACGTATCGACGAGCGGGGTCTCGACGCCCTTCAGGCGAACGACCATCTTGCCATCGCGCACAAAAGCGGCGTCCTCGCCCGCAGGCTCGTCAAAAGCAACCTTGCAGATGCGACGGCCCGGAACATAGATGTACTCATCGAACTCGTGGATACCGGCATCCTCGACGTCAACAATCACCAGGTCATCGTCGACCATATTCTCGAAGAGCTTAATCTTGGCGAGCGCATAGTTCTTATGGCTCTTATGCCAGCCCAGATGGTCGGGGGTAATGTTGAGCAGCACCGCCACACGGGGGTGAAGCTCCTGGGTCGTTGCGATCTGATAGCTCGAAAGCTCCGCCACAAACCACTCGTTATGCGCACGACCATCGATCTCGTTCACCGGAGGCTCGCCAATGTTGCCGACAGCAACGCTCGCCTCGCCCGCTGCCTTAAGCAGGTAATCGGTCAGTGACGTGGTTGTCGTCTTGCCGTTGGTGCCCGTAATGGCAATCCAATTTTGGGGAGACAGACGGTAGGCAAACTCGGGCTCACCCATAATCTGGGCAGCGTGATCACGGCCAGCCTTAAAGAATGCCGAGAACTCCGAGATGCCCGGACACGTCACGCATACATCAAACGCGCCCTCGACCTGCTCGGTTCCGTAGACAAACGATGCCCCGTGCGCCTCGAGCGAGCGCGTGGCATCGTTGGGCTCGGACGTGCCGCCACCGTATACGGTAACGGCACTCACACGCTCGGGATGTGCAAGCGCCCAGCGAGCGACATCAAGACCGGACTTACCCTGGCCCAAAACGAGCAGGCTAAAGACATCAGCAAGAGGCATGAAAGACCACTATCCCAACTGGAAGAACAACGCGAGGCCCAGGGCTCCGAAGGCCGCGGCGACAATCCAAAAACGGATGACGACCTTGGTCTCGGCCCAGCCCTTCTTTTCGAAATGATGATGAATGGGCGCCATAAGGAAGACGCGCTTGTGCGTAAAGTGGAAATAGACAACCTGGATCATGACCGACAGGGTCTCGACGATAAACAGACCGCCGATGATGAGGGAAACGACTTCGGTGTTGGTCATGATGGAGGTGCAGGCAAAAGCGGCACCCAGGGCAAGCGAGCCGGTATCGCCCATAAAGATGCTCGCCGGATAGCAGTTGAACCACAAAAAGCCCAGGCAGGCGCCGGCGCACGCCGTGCAGAAGATGGACAGGTTCACATCGCCGTGCAAAAACGCCATGGCGGCCATGGCCAGCATGGCGATCATGGAGGTGCCGCCGGCAAGACCGTCCAAGCCGTCGGTGAGGTTTACGGCGTTGGAAAGGCCCGCGATCATCAGCCAGCAAAAGACAAGGTAGAGCCACGGAAAAGAGAGGCCGCAAATGGTGGTCGAGAGCACACCGAGGTCGATCGTCAGGCCACCGGGGAAACGAATCTCGGGGGCGACGCCGCACCAGTTGACAGCAAGCACGGTAAAGGTAACGCAGATGAGGGTAAGGCCAATCATCTTGGCGTGAGGCGTCAGGCCGAGCGAGCGGCCGTGCGTGACAGAAGTCAGGTCGTCGATGAGGCCAAGAACGCCGGTTGCCAGCGTGGCGAGCAGCACAAGCACGAGCTCGGTGGTGAGCTTTCCCATCAAAAGGCAGGTTAGCGAAACGGCAACCAGGATGATGACGCCACCCATGGTGGGCGTGCCCTGCTTAATCAGGTGACGCTTGGGGCCATCGGCGCGAACCTGCTGGCCGATGCCCTCGACCTTCAGGAGCTTAATCCACCACGGCATAAGCAGCATCGCGATGACGGCGGCGATGCCCAATCCCAAAAATGCCTGGTACGTAGGATACGAAGGATTGCCGAACATGGACTAGCACACACCTTCCACAAAGCGATCGAGCTCAACGAAGCGTGAGCCCTTGACCAGCACGACATCATGCTGCTCAAGAGCGCCGCCCATACGGTCGAGCACCTGCTGATAGTCGGAGAACACCTGAATGCGGTCCTCATCCATACCCATCATGCGCGCGGCCTCGGCCATACGCTGGGCAAGCTCACCGCCGACACATGCGAGCATATCGAGCTTCTTGGCCGCCGCATAGGCGCCCACCAGCTCATGCATGCGAGGAGCCTCGTCGCCCATCTCGCCCATCTCGCCCAGAACCGCCATGCGCGAACCCGGGCACGAAAGCGAACACAGCAGGTCGAGGCCGGCTGCCATCGATTCGGCACTGGCGTTATATGAGTCGTCGATGACGCGAGCGCCGCTCTTGGCGCGCTTGATTTCCTGGCGATGCCCGGTAATCTTAAGACCCCTAAAGGCGGCATCGATCTGCTCGGGCGTCACGCCAAGACGATAGGCAACCGCCGCGGCCTTGACGGCATTGGGAACGGACTGCGCGCCGGGAATGGCAAGCAGTGTGTCGATAGTCTCGCCCAAGCCAAAATCGAGCGTAAAGACCGGGCGTCCCTCGTCATCAATGCGAATGTCGCACGCACGGACCTCATCGTCGTCCGAGACGCCCGCAAGCATCACGTCGACGCCCGCAGGCGCGGCAAAGGTGTCGCGGATGAACGGAGTAAAGTCGTCCTCACCACCCAAAACCAGCAACGGGAGAAGGTCTCCGGCGGCGCACATGCCGCCAACAATCTCGGATTTGGCACGAGCGATATTCTCGCGACTGCCCAGAATACCGATATGGGAGGTGCCGATCTTGGTCACAATGGCAAGGTTGGGATTGGCGGACTGAGACATGCGCTCAATCTCGTGGAAATGGTTCATGCCCATCTCGAGCACCAGAACCTCGGTGTCGGCAGGGGCCGCCAGCACCGTGAGCGGCATACCGATCAGGTTGTTGTAGTTACCCTTGGTTGCCCAAACGCGATAGCGCTTGGCGAGCACCGCGGCGAGCACGTCCTTGGTTGTCGTCTTGCCGATAGAGCCGGTAATGCCAATTACCAGGCAGCCAAGCTCCAAACGATAAGCGTGAGCCAGGCGCAGCAAAAACTCCTCGGGGTCATCGGTATGCAGGATGGCGCAGCCCTTCTCATGGGCCAGCGAAAGCAGCTCGGCATCGGGCTCGCGCGTCATCACTACGGCGCCGGCACCCGACTCGATGGCACGGGAAGCAAAGTCGTTGCCGTCGACCTTTTCACCCGGGAAGGCGACGAATATCGTGCCCTCCTCAACCTGGCGCGAGTCGATAACGCAACCGCGGCATACCCGATCGGCTTCTCCCGTCACGGTTCGGGCCCCTGTTGCGGCCGCGAGGTTGTTGACGGCGATCTCTATCATTGCAGCTCCCCTGTAAACCTAATAATGCTATCGGCGTATTGTATCCCAGCGCCGCCTACGCGTGGTGCAGGGCGTGTGAACAACCCGGATTAACCGACTGGCCATTTCATAGATAGTAACCCCCTACTTGGTGCGCGGGACACCCAACACGTCAAGCGCACTGGCCATAATGGACTGGAACGGCACTGCGGCGGCATCGGAGCCTGACGGGGTTCCGTCAAGGGTGATATAGCACAGGACCTTGGGCGACTGCGCCGGGGCAAACCCCATAAAAGACGACATGTAGTTCTCTTTGAGGTAGCCGCCGTTCTCATCGGCGCGCTCGGCCGTACCGGTCTTGCCCGCCACGTCGTAGCCGTCCACCGCGCCGCCAACACCCGTTCCCTCGGCAACGACCGTCTGCATACACGATGTCACCTGCGAGGCGGCCTCCTCGGAAATCGCGCGATCCCCCTCGCCCCAATCCTTTTCATCGCCCTTGCTCGACTTATAGAAGTGCGGAGTCATCATCACGCCGCCGTTCGCGATGCCGCCCACGGCACGTGCGACCTCAATCGGCGAGACGGACAGCGCCTGGCCAAAGCTCATAGCACCCAAGGTGGCACCATCGTACTGGTCGCGCTCCTTGACGATGCCCAGACTCTCACCCGGAAAATCGACACCGGAGCTATGACCGATACCCCACTTGTCCACATAGGTGGCAAAATCATCGGCACCGATCTTGCGCCCCACCAGGACAAAACCGACATTGGACGAACGGCGCATCATCTCGCGTACGTCCATTGTCATGGTGTAGTCACGCTTGTCGGCATCGGTAACGGTATCGTCGCCCACCTTGATACTCGCGGGAACCTCAAACGATGTGCTCGGGCGCACAACGCCCAAATCAAATCCGGCGCCCGCAACCAGCGTCTTAAAGACCGAGCCGGGCTCGTAGGCATCCGTCACCAGACGAAGGTTCATGTCCTCGGTCTTGGCGTTTTCCAAATTGGTCTGGTCGTAGGTCGGATACGAGCAGGCGGCCAGGATCTCTCCAGTCGTCGGGTCGGTCACCAGGGCCGACCCGTTTTTGGCCTTCGTCTTCTCGACCGCCTCGGCCAAGGCATCTTCCGCGGCGCGCTGAATGTTGACGTCGATCGTCGTCACGATATCCACGCCATCGATCGCGGCAACCTTTTTATAGGCACCGCCCGCGATGTAGCCGCCATCTCTTGCGCGCTCGCGCACAAGAGAGCCATTCGTTCCGGTCAGAAGCTCATCGTATTGTTTTTCGAGTCCCGTCAGGCCAGCGTTGTCCACGTTCACGACGCCCAGCAGCTGAGAAGCCAGGTTTCCATACGGGTAAACCCGCTTCATCGCCTGCTCAAAGAGCACGCCGGGTAGATTCTTCTTTTCCAGGGCGGCAGCGTCATCCTCGTCGACCTGGCGCTTGATATACACCCAGGAACCATCAGACAGCACCAGCTTGCGGCAGGTCTTTTTATCAATGCCGGTAGCCTTGACCAGCGCCGAGACCGTCTTGTCGACGTCCTCGACAAGCTGAGGGTTCACGGCGACATTGCGGCATTCGACCGACGACGTCAGCACGTTGCCGTTGCGGTCGTAGATAGTGCCACGTTTGGCATAGAGCGTCTGTGAAAGCAGACGACGCGCGTCCGCACGCTCGCGCAGCTTGTCAGCATTCACGATCTGGTATTCGGCAAGACGGAAGACGCCCGCGGCAAGGCCAACCCCGATACAGCCCATAACGACATCGCGGCGAGGCAGCGGCGTTCCCGTAACCCATTCAGACGACGACCCCTTGCGCGCGCCCGTATTGCGTACCCGAGGTCCGCCCGAGCCACGAAGACGCGACGCAGGGTCGTTGCCATAGGACGGCCCCGCGTTGTAAGATGGCCGACCCGTTCCTTGATAACCAGAACGTCCCCGCGAGGAGGGACGTCCAGACCCGTGGTCCCCGTCGGAACCGCGGCGATAGTCATTTGTCATACTCAGCTACCGTCTTATTTACTGAGCAGCCGCAGTCGAGCTAGCGCCCGCGGCTGCATCCTGCGAAAAGTCAAGCGTAACGCTCTCGCTGGGCTCCACCATGCCATAGGCGCCCGCAAGATCGCGAATACGCGTGTCGGCACCATAGACCGAATGCATGACCTCAAGGTTAGAACTCTCGTCGGTCGCCTTCTCGAGCGCGCTGGCAAGCTCTGCGTTGCCGTTGAGCACCTGAGCCGTGACACCGGCAAGTGCCACGCGGGCGACACCGATCGTCATGAAGACAGCCGCAATGATGCAAACCGTTTTAAGAACGCTCATGAAAACCGGGCTTACCGCCTGGTTTGCCTGACGGCCCGCGCCCGTGTAGACATCAAAACGCGGCGTGCGTTGCTCACGAGGGGCAACGGGCGCCTGCGGTGCCTCGCGGTAGGCGGGCATGGCGTTCATATCATAGGCGAGTGCTGCGTTTGAGGTGTTATAGCCCATGATATGCCGCCTCCCATCCCGAGTACGTTGGTAGTGTGTTTAAGCTTCGTTTATGGTGCGAGCGGGAGGTCCAATTTCGCGCGGTCGCGCCTACAGGCGCTGCGCCACGCGGATTTTGGCTGATCTCGCCCGAGGGTTGCGCGCAACCTCATCGGGTTGGGCAACCAAGGGTTTGCGGGTGATGACCTTGAGTATCGGCACGTTGCCGCACACGCACACCGGAATCTCCGGCGGGCACGTGCACCCCTGGCTCATCTCCTTAAAGTGGTTCTTTACGATACGGTCCTCGAGCGAGTGATACGAGATGACGCAGATGCGTCCGCCCGGGTTGAGCCACCTGGTGGCGGCATCAAGCCCTCGCTCGAGCACATCGAGCTCGTGGTTGACCTCGATGCGAATGGCCTGGAAGCTCTTCTTGGCCGGGTGCCCACCATGCCGACGAGCGGCAGCCGGAATGCCAGCCTTGATGATCTCGACAAATTGGCCTGTAGTTTCGATCGGTTCTTGCTCGCGACGGCGCACAATCTCGCGCGCAATCTGCGAGGCGAACTTCTCTTCGCCGTAGACGCGTAGAATCCGGGCGAGGTCGTGTTCGTTATAGGTGTTGATGACCTCAGCTGCGTTTAGGGTGTTGTTACCCGGATCCATCCGCATGTCCAATGGGGCATCTTCGTTATACGAAAAGCCCCTGCCAGGGATATCGAGTTGCGGTGACGAAACGCCCAAGTCAAACAGGAAGCCATCGACCCCGGGCACCTCGGCCGAGCAAAGCAGCTCGTCCAAGTCGCCGAAGTTGCCCTTCAGCAGCTGGTGCGGGACGCCGGGAACCTCGCGGTCCAGACGGGCACCAGCGGCCTCGAGGGCCATGTCGTCCTGATCGACGCCGAGCAAAAGGCCCGTCTCCCCCACCTGCGCGGCCATCTTTACCGAATGACCGGCACCGCCAAGGGTGCAATCGCAGACAACGGAGCCGCTCTTGAGCTGCAGCGACTCAAGCACTTCGCCGAGCATGACAGGTTCATGCCGATATTCTTGTGTCAAGATCCCACGCTCCATCCGTTACTCGTGCCTTGCCCTTACGAGAAGAAGAGGTCAAGCAGAGCCTCGTCGTCATCGTCCTCATCGGCCGCGGCGCGGTCCCAAACCTCAAGGTGGTCGTAGTTGCCCACAACCGTGACCTCGCGGTCAAGGTTCGCCTGCTTGCGGAGAGACTCAGAAAGACCGATACGACCGGCGCTGTCCACATCCATCGACGTGGTGCGCTTGTTGATCGCCCTCATGAGCTTCTGGTCGTTGATGTCACGCGGGTTAAAACCCTCGTGGCCCTCACGACCCGCGAAGAGTCCTTCGACCCACTTATCGAAGGCCTCGGCAGAGAACACGTACAGAGCATCGACATCCAGGGCTTTGAACACGCGAACGTGCTCTCCAAGTTCCTCGCGAAGGGGTGCAGGCAGGGACAGACGACCTTTTGCATCGAGATTGCGCTCGTATGCACCAGTCATTCCCATGTGCGCCCTCCCCTCGGTTACTCAGATGGCACGTACGCGGGGGGACCACCCCGCCTGTCGACGTCATTAATAATATGGGGAACCGCCCCATTTTTCAACACCTTTCCCCACCCCTTCCCCCACCCTACCCCACCACTCCACCCCCTAACTATTGGGCGCCACCCCCGAGCATATGTTCGAAAACACAATATGTTGTGTTTAACGCAAAGGCGGGATGCCACCTGTAGCACCCCGCCTTTCAACCTCAACCTTCAAGTTGACCTTGAGGAGATTTTTATGTCCCTTTACATCCCGTTCACATCGCCCCCAAACTCTCCCACGCGCGGCATGTGCACCCCGCCGCGCCATTGGCCGGTGGCGCAAAATGGGACGGACCCCCGATTGCCAAAACGTGCGCAACAACACGTTTTGGCAATCGGGGGTCCGTCCTCGGATAGCATGTAATCGCAGCTCAGCAGCGTATTAGCGATGTGCCAGCGGGTGGGCCGCCAGGTAAACCTCAGTCAGCTGCGTACGATCGACATGCGTGTAGACCTGCGTCGTCGATATATCGGCGTGTCCCAAGATCTCCTGCAGCACGCGAAGGTCCGCGCCGCCCGCGAGCATATGGGTGGCAAAGGAGTGGCGCAACGTGTGCGGATGGAGTCCCACCAACCCCACCTGGCGTCCGTAGCGCTCGCATATGACGTGAACACCCTGACGCGATAGACGCCCACCGTTCTTGTTTAAAAAGACCGCCGGCGTCTCTGTCCCACGAGCATGAGCCGCCAGAAGTCGGCGCCCATCACATATATAGTGCGTCAGGGCACGCGCCGCGCTTCCCACCAAAGGGACCAGACGCTCCTTGGAGCCCTTGCCGCGAACCAGCACAAAGCCGTCATCGGCATGGATATCACTCACATCGAGCCCCACCAGCTCGCTCACGCGCAGGCCGCACCCATACAGCACTTCCAAGATAGCGCGATCGCGCAGACCCATCTCGCCATCCGGAAAATCCTGGTCGAGCAATGCCGAAACATCCTCCACCGAAAGGCACTCCGGCAGGCGCTCGGCCTTTTTTGGCAAACGCAACGCCGCCGTAGGATTTTGGGTCACGGCCCCATCGCGCACCAAAAAGGCATACAGGCCTTTGACGGCAGCGAGCGCGCGCTCCACCGAGGCATCGGAATAGCCCCCATCGCGCCGATCGGCGATAAAGTCCTCAATGACCCGCCGACTCACGTCCTCAAAGGACGCAATGCCCGTCCGCTCCAGATAGGCACAGTAGGTCGTCAGGTCTCGGCGATAGGCGGCAATCGTGTTACGCGCCAAGCCCCGCTCGACTGCAAGGTAATCAAGAAACTCCCCCGCCGCCACAGCAAGCGGCGAAGGAGCTTCTCCGATATGTTCCCGGTTCGACGGCAACCTTAGTCCGTCGCACGATTCATGGGCGTCACCTGTAGGCGATCGACGCCCTCATGCTGGCCAATCGAGGCACGCACGAACTCTCGGAATAGCGGCTGAGGATTGGTGGGGCGGCTCTTAAACTCGGGGTGAGCCTGGGTGGCCACGAACCACGGGTGCACGTCGCGCGGCAGCTCGACCATCTCGACCAGACGCTCATCAGGCGAAAGACCCGAGATGACAAGACCGGCGTCCTCGAGCTGATCGCGGAAGGCATTGTTGAACTCAAAACGGTGACGGTGGCGCTCGTAGACAAGCTCCTCGCCATACGCCTCACGCGCGAGGGTATCGGCAGCGAGCTTGCACGGATAGGCGCCCAGGCGCATGGTGCCGCCCTTCTCGGTCACGTCCTCCTGCGAGCTCATCAGGTCGATTACGCTAAACGGACCGTCTGGATCAAACTCCGAGGAGCTGGCACCGGCAAGGCCGACAACGTTGCGGGCGAACTCGCACACGGCAACCTGCATACCCAGGCAAATGCCCAGATACGGAATCTTGTGCTCGCGAGCAAACTCGGCAGCAAGGATCTTGCCCTCCAGGGCGCGCTTGCCAAAGCCGCCGGGAACCAGGATGCCCGATGCGTCGCCCAGGACCTCATTGACGTTTTCGGCATCGAGGCTCTCACCATCGACCAGCTGCACATCTACGTGACGATCGTAGAAAACGCCCGCGTGATGCAGGGCCTCGATAACCGACAGATATGCATCGGGAAGCTGGGTGTACTTTCCCACGACGGCAACCTTAACCTTATCGGCGTGATGGTTGGCATGGTTTTGCTTGCGCAGGAACTCATTCCATGCGCTCATATCGCGCTCGCGCGGATCGAGGCCAAGGCGCTCGCAAACGCGCAGGTCAAAGTCCTGCTCCGCGAGCAGCTGCGGCACGTCGTAAATGCTCGCGCAATCCTCGTTGGTAAAGACACAGTCGGTGTCGACGTCGCAGAAGCTTGCGATCTTGCCGCGGATAGCGTCATCAATATGGTGATCGGAGCGCAGCACAATAATGTCGGGCTGGATACCAAAGCTGCGCAGCTCCTTGACGGAGTGCTGCGTGGGCTTGGTCTTAACCTCGTGGGCGGCGGCGATATAGGGAACGAGCGATACGTGGATGTAGCAGACGTTCTCGGGACCGGCCTCCTTGCGGTACTGGCGGATAGCCTCCACGAACGGCTGCGACTCGATGTCGCCGATCGTGCCACCCAGCTCGGTAATGACAACGTCGGAGCCAGTCTGCTCCTCAATGCGGCGGAATTTGTCCTTGATAGCATTGGTGACGTGCGGGATCACCTGGACGGTACCGCCCAAAAAGTCACCGCGACGCTCGCGGGCAATCAGGCTCTTGTAAATGGCGCCCGTCGTAAAGTTAGAATCGCGGGTCAGGTTCTCGTCAATAAAGCGCTCGTAGTGGCCCAGGTCCAGATCGGACTCGTAGCCGTCCTCGGTCACAAAGACCTCACCGTGCTGGAACGGGCTCATGGTACCGGGGTCGACGTTCAGATACGGGTCGGCCTTCTGCATCGTCACCTTGTAGCCGCGCGACTTGAGCAAACGGCCCAGCGATGCCGCGGTAATGCCCTTGCCCAAAGACGAAACCACGCCGCCGGTCACAAACACATGCTTAGTCATATTGAATTACCTGCGCTTCCCGTAGAAGTTGTCCATACACATCTTACGGGTCTTCATTGTAATACTCGAGAAAGAAGCAGTTCGCCATTTTTCACCAAAGTGCTTGCATTTCTCCATCTCGAAACAAAACGCCGCCCGGGACCCGAGCGGCGTAACAACATCTTAAGCGGCAGAACGTTACCGATCGGCAAGCTCGTCCCTGAGCATATCCCGAACGAGCATACCCGCGCGGATGCCTTTCAGATACCACCCGCCACGCTCGGTAAGGCAAATACCATTTGCAAGCTGGCCGCCATCCTCGCTATAACGCGAAACGACCTCGATCAAACCGTCAGAATCCAAGCGCTCAATTGCGGCGCGGGCTCGATACGGAGACACCCCAACGTGCTCCGCAAGCGTTTTGCGCGAGAAGCCATATGTCCCGCCACTTTCGGATTGCTGGGCAATCTCCATCAACACCAGCACTTCGACACGCTTCATATCGTTGACACTCGCACGACCCTTGCCCGCCATGGCAGCCTCCTCTAACCGAGCACGAGCATCCAGCGCGCCGTGCACGACCGACACACCTCACGATGGCAGGTAATATCCATCATGCGGCATCCCGCTAAGGATGAAACAGTTACGATTATTGTATACCGCCCAAATTGTTTTTAGGCAGGTAAACGGCTATTTTTCGCCGAAATAGACGCTTTATTGATCAAAAAGCCGTACCGGGCGCTAACCCGATACGGCCAAAATGCGATGCAATTACCGCGGTACTTCAAACTTAGCGATGGAAGAAACCACGACGCTCAAACTTGGGCTCGCAGCACACGTTGATGCCCAGTTTACGCAACACCGTCTCGTCCGTCGGCGAGATAATCACGCTAAAGAAGGCATCGCAACCGCGCAGCTGCTCCAGGCCCGAAAGGACACGAGCGGCCGTCTCGCTCGTAGCCGAGGTGATCGACAGCGCCATAAGCGTCTCGTCGGTGTGAAGGCGCGGGTTTTTGCTGCCCAGGAAATGCGTCTTGAGCTTGCTGATGGGCTCGATCGCCTCGTCGCTGATGACTTCAAGCTCAAGGTCGACGCCCGAAACATGCTTGAGAGCGTTCATAATGAGCGAACTTGCGGCGCCCAGGCGCGTGGAGGTCTTACCGGTCACCACGGAACCGTCCGGCATGACCATGGCGCCCACGGGACCACCCGTCAGCTGCTCCCTGGTTAGGGCCGCCGAGCGCGCCGGTGAGTAGTTCTTATCGATGCCGGCCTTCTTCATAATAATCTTGAGACGGTCGACTTGCTCATCGCCCACGCCGGTACGGCGCACATTTTCGACCGCGGTAAAGTAGCGGCGGACGATCTCCATCTTGGAAGCGTCGCGGCAGGCATCGTCATCTGTGATGGCAAAGCCGACCATATTGACGCCCATGTCCGTGGGACTCTGGTAGGGGCTCTTGCCTAGGATCTTTTCCATCAGGGCACGGACCACCGGGAAGGCCTCGACGTCGCGGTTGTAGTTGACCGTGGTCTTGTTGTAGGCCTCAAGGTGAAAGGAATCGATGATGTTGGCATCGTCGAGGTCCGCCGTGGCGGCCTCGTAGGCAATATTGACCGGATGCGTCAGGGGAAGATTCCAGACCGGGAAGGTCTCAAACTTGGCATAACCGGCGGCGGTGCCGTGCTTATGCTCGTGATACAGCTGTGAGAGGCAGGTGGCGAGCTTGCCCGAGCCAGGGCCGGGCGCCGTCACGACAACGAGCGGACGCGTGGTCTCGACGAACTCGTTCTTGCCGTAGCCTTCGTCAGAAACGATCAGATCGACGTCGTGCGGATAGCCCTCAATGGGATAGTGCAGCTTGGCGGGAATGCCGAGTGCATTCAGACGATTGCGGAAGACGTCGGCAGCGGGCTGACCGGCATACTGCGTGATAACCACGGCCGCGACAGCAAAACCGTTGCCGCGGAACAGGTCGACCAGGCGCAAGACGTCCTCGTCATAGGTAATGCCCAGGTCGCCACGGGCCTTGTTCTTCTCGATATGGTTTGCATTAATTGCGATGATGACCTCGACGTCGTCGGCAATGCTCTTGAGCATGCGGAACTTGCTGTCCGGCTCAAAACCCGGCAGCACGCGACTCGCATGATAGTCGTCAAACAGCTTGCCGCCAAACTCCAAATAGAGCTTGCCACCAAACTGCGAGATGCGCTCCTTAATGTGAGCAGCCTGCAGCTCGATGTACTTCGCGTTGTCGAAACCCTGGCGCATGTGTGGCTCCCGTCCCGTTTCCATTTAATGTCCTAGGCGATTATAACGGAGCCCGCCCTCCCCGATACCCAGACCATCAACAGGCACCAACCAAACACGCTCACCACAACCACCGGGGACCCGGGGCAGCTCGTTTGGAACGGGGAACAAGTCACTCAGCACCAACAATGAAAACGTCGCAGGCAGAGCTGAAGCCAGCGAACGGGCACCAGAGCGAGCAAGCTTCTCCCTGCACCAACAAGGGGAACGTCGCAGGTGGAGCATAAGTCAGCGAAAGCCCGTCAGAGCGAGCAAGGTGACGTGAAAGAGGAGGGCATAGGCCTTTTGGCCATGCCCGACGATTGAACGTCAGATTGCCGCTCTGGCGGGTTTGCAGCGTCGACCGGTTCCGCGGTTTGGTAAAACCGCGGAACAAAAAAGCGCCCCCTCCCGCGCACGGAACGGAAGGGGGCTAAAGGTAGGAGTCTACCGGTGGGTTGACCCCACCGGACAGACGATGACCAGATGATCCTTTACAGGATCGTCAAGGTTTCCGTGGGGTACCCGTTGGGTACTTAGAGCAACACGCAGGCGACGGTCAGGATGATGGCGCAGACGACGGAGAGCGCGACGATGAGCTTAAGGGCAAACTTGAGCCAGGTCGTCCACTCGATCTTGGCCAGGGCGAGACCGCCCATGATGGCGCCGGAGGTCGGGGTGAACAGGTTCACGACACCGATGGCGGCGGAGAAGATCATGACCATGACCTCGGGCGAGAAGCCGAGCTTAACAGCCAGCGGTCCCATGATGGGCATGGAGACGGTGGCCATACCGGAGGTCGAAGGAATCAGGAAGGACAGGCCGAAGTAGACCAGGAAGCTCATGGGAGCGAAGATCACGCCGGACAGGCCAGCCAGGGCATTGGCGGCAGCGTCGAGGACGAAGACGTCGAGGCCGGTGCTAGCCATGAGGACGGAGATGCCACGGGCGAGGGCGATGACGAGAACAACGGACATCATGTCGGCAGCGCCGGTGATGAAGGTGTTGACGATCTGCTTCTCGGACAGGCCACCGATGATACCAATCAGGATAGCCATGAGGAAGAACCAGGTGGAAGCCTCGTCGAAGTACCACTGGCCAATGGGCAGGCCGGTGATCAGGGCAGACCAGCCCTGGACGACGGCATTACCGTCGGCGTCGTAGACAGCGCCAGCGTCAAAGAAGTTGGCGACGCCCTCGTTGAGGTCGGCCAGCGGGATGAAGCCGACGATCATGACGACGAAGGTGAAGGCGAAGGCGATCAGAACACCCTTCTGACGACCGGTGAGCTTGACCTCCTTGTGGACCTCGGAAGCAGCCTTGCCATGTGCCTCTTCGGCGTCCTTGAGCTCCTGCATCGAGAGGATGGTGGAACCCTTGTCAGCCTTGACCTTCTTGGCATAGTTCATCACGAAGACGATGGACATGACGGTGGTAACAAGCCACAGGATGGCACCGAGGCCGATGATGATGGACTGGTTCACGGCAATGTCAACGCCGGTCAGGGCGTCGACGGCAGCGCCGACGGCGAACGGGTTAACCGTGGAGCCGAGGCAGCCGCAGCCAGCGCCGAGCAGGACGGTAGCGGCGCCGACCATCGGGTCGAAGCCAGCGGCCATCATGGTAGCGGCAAGCAGGGCGTAGAAGGGAACGGTCTCCTCGCACATACCATAGGTGGTACCACCGAGGGAGAAGATGAGCATCAGCACGGGAATGAGCATGATCTCGTTGCCCTTAAGCTTCTGCACCAGAACGGCAATGCCGTTGTCCAGGGCGCCGGTCTCGGTCATCATGCCGAGGAAGCCGCCCAGGATCATAACGAAGAGGCAGACGGGCAGAGCGTCAGCGAAGCCCTTAATCGGGGCGGTGCAGAAATCGCTCAGACGGGCGGCAGTAACCGCGCCGCCGGACGTGCCGGAGACGATAACGGTAACTGCTGCAACAATTGCCAGCAGAGCAAGAAGAATGGTGAACGATGAAGGCATACCGCGCTTTTTCTTAGCGGTCTCAGTCATAGTTCTCATCCCCCCTTCATAAATCATTTACTGATCTCGCCCGAAGCGGCTCTTCCGTGCCGTGCCTGCCGCTCGATGCGAGATTTTTACCAGATAAAGCCGCTCGGGGTGTTCAACAATACACCCCGAGCGAGATGCTAGATGCACTTACTTGAGCGTGGCGTACATGACGGCCTTGATGGTGTGCATGCGGTTCTCGGCCTCGTCGAAGACCTTGGAAGCGGGGCTCTCGAAGACCTCGTCGGTGACCTCCTGCTCGGTGATGCCGAACTGCTCGCACTTCTCGGCGCCAATGGTGGTGTTGGTGTCATGGAAGCTGGGCAGGCAGTGCAGGAAGATGGCACCCGGATTGGCCATAGCCATGACCTCGGAGGTGACACGATACGGAGTGAGCTGAGCGATGCGCTCGGCCCAGACCTCGTCAGGCTCGCCCATGGAGACCCACACGTCGGTGTAGATAACGTCGGCACCGGTGACGCCGTCCTTGACGTCGGTGGTCAGCTTGATGGTGCAGCCGTTGGCCTCGGCGATGGGCTTGCAGGCCTCGATGACGTCGTCGGCGGGCATGCACTCCTCGGGGCCGCAGGCCACGAAGTTCATGCCGAGCTTGGAGCAGACAACCATGAGGGAGCGAGCAACGTTGTTCTTGCAGTCGCCCATGAAGACGAGGGTCTTGCCCTTGATGTCGTAGTTGAAGTTCTCCTGGACGGTCAGGATGTCGGCGAGCATCTGGGTGGGATGCCACTCAGTGGTCAGGCCGTTCCACACGGGCACGCCGGACTTAGCAGCGAGCTCCTCGACGTCGTCCTGGGCAAAGCCGCGGAACTCGATGCCGTCATACATGCGACCGAGAACGCGGGCGGTGTCTTCGATGGACTCCTTCTTGCCCATCTGCGACGAACCCGGATCGAGGTAGGTGACGCCCATGCCCAGATCCATGCCGCCGACCTCGAAGGCGCAGCGGGTACGAGTGGAGGTCTTCTGGAAAAGCAGAACGATGTTCTTGCCCTCGAGATAGCGGTGCGGAACGCCAGCGCGCTTCATATCCTTGAAGTTCTTGGAGAGCTTGAGCAGGTACTCGATCTCCTCGGTGGTGAGGTCGAGGAGCTTGAGGAAGCTACGGCCGGAGAGGTTAACACCCATGGTTCGTTTCCTTTCGAAGAAATGAATTACGTAAGTAATTAGTGTAGCCCGTTTGACGGGCGAAACCGGTGCGGTTGTAGGGGGACCGCACCGGAAACGGAAAGACTTAGAGGTCCTCGCGCCAGAAGGGCATGCTCATGCAGCGCGGGCCGCCGCGGCCGCGGGAGAGCT
>CABUUJ010000015.1 GCA_902494715.1 uncultured Collinsella sp. | reverse complement strand
TCATGACGTTGATGACGTCGAAGGGGTTGACCTGGTCGGCGACGAGCGAGGTGGCGACGATATGCACCTCGTTGCGGAAGCCGTCCGGGAAGCTCGGGCGAATCGGACGGTCAATCATGCGCGCGGTGAGCGTGGCCTTCTCGCTGGGACGGCCCTCACGCTTGAGGTAACCACCCGGGATGCGGCCGGCGGCGTACATCTTCTCGTTGAAGTCGACGGTCAGCGGGAAGAAGTCGTAGTTCTTGCGCTCCTTGGAGACGACCACGGTGTCGAGCATCGTGGTGTCGCCCTGCTTGACCAGGCAGGCGCCGGTGGCCTGCTTGGCAAGCTCGCCCGACTCAAAGGTGTAGGTCTTGCCGTACAGCTCAAAGGTCTTGGATACGAGTGTCATTGTTCTCCTTTACCCCACAGGCCCCTTGCCTGCGGGCTTCTCATGTGACGCGGGCCCCCTGCCCCCGCCACGCTTCAGAGCGTGATTGTTCGCGCCCTTACACAAAAAGAGCGCCCCGCTGCGCAGGACGCTCTTAGCATGTACAAATCCTTACTGGATGTTGTCGCGGATGCCCAGAGCCTTGATGAGCTCACGGTACTCGACGATGTCGTTCTTCTTGATGTAGGAGAGAAGACGACGACGACGGCCGACGAGCATGAGCAGGCCACGACGGGTGTGGAAGTCCTTCTGATGGGACTTCATGTGCTCGGTCAGCTCCTTGATGCGCTCGCTCAGGATGGCGACCTGAACCTTGGGGTTGCCGGTGTCGACCGGGGTGTTACCGAACTGGGCAGTCAGCTCCGCCTTGCGCTCTTTGGAAACAGTCATTGTTTTACCTTTCGTTTTACGTCGCCCGCGGGCGACTCGATTCGCCTCGGACTGGGAAGCCGCCGGTGGAGCGAGCAACCAAGGTCGAGGTACCAACAGGTCGGTATGTTACCACAAGCAGCCCGCGCCTGCGCATCATCACCGACCCAACATGAATTCCATCGCACGGAGGCGCTGATCGGTGTGCGTCGCAGCCCACACATGCGAAAGCCCGAGCAAAAAGGCTGCGGTATGGGGGTCGATCCTCTCGGCCATGAGTGCATCGAAGGTCATGGACATGAGGGCGCGAAGCCAAACGACCTCACCGGTCGACACCAGCTCGGCACCCGGAACGCTCGAAGCGCACGACCCGCACATGAGACCGCCCGCCTGGGGCGAAAAATACGACAACATGGGGTCTCCGCACAGCACGCAGGCCGAAAAATCGGGTCGATAGCCAACGTGCGACAGCAGTTTAAAGACAAAGGCCGCCACGAGCAGGTCCATATGCGCCGAGTCGAGCCCGCTGCCGACAAGCGTGAGTGCCCGCTGCGTGATGGCAAAGGTAAACGGGTCCTCGGCGTCCTCGAACGAGCACACGCGCGCGACCTCGGCAATCGCGCTTGCGGCGCAAGTCGTCTCGTAATCGGGCGCAGCGCCGAGCGGCGCTTCCATAAGCTCGGCCTGAGAAACCACGTCGAGCGAGCGTCCATGTGCGAGCAGCATATCGACGGTACAGAACAGCTCGCAGCGCGCCGCCAACCGCCCGCCGGGTTTGCGGGCACCCTTTGCCACGGCACGAACCTGCCGACCCCGCTCGTCAAGCATCGTCAGGATCAGGTCGGTCTCTTTGAGCTTCGTCTTGTCCAGGACGAGCACTTTCGTGCGATATGTGCGAGAACCTGCCATTCGCGCCGCGTGTCCCTAATCTTCGGCGTTGTAGCCGAAGCGGCGAATCTGGGCCTCGTCGTCACGCCAGCCGGCCTTGACCTTCACGTCCAGCTCCAAAAAGACCTGCGTGCCAAAGATGCGTTCAAGGTCGCGACGGGCGTCGATACCGATATGCTTGATCATCTCGCCGCCCTTTCCAATGATGATGCCCTTTTGGCCCTCACGCTCGACGTAAATGGTGGCGTGCACGCGCAGCACCTTCTTGGTCTGCTCGAGCGCATCGCAGATCACGCCCACGGAGTGCGGGATCTCGTCACGGGTGCGGCGCAGAACCTTCTCGCGCACAAACTCGGCCACAAGGGTCTCGTCGGAAGCGTCGGTACCCATGTCCTCGGGGAACCAACGCGGACCCTCGGGCAAAAAGTGCGCAACGGTATCGATAAAGGCATCGACGTTGAAGTTCTTGACCGACGACGTCACGATCTCGTCGTCATATTCCATGAGCTCGTGGGCGGCCTTGAGCTGTTCCATAACCTGGGCGGGATCGGCCTCATCGGCCTTGGTGAGCACCAGGACCTTTTTGGAACGAGCGTTCTTGACGCGTTCGGCAACCCAAGCGTCTCCCCTGCCGATCGGCTTGGTGGCATCAATCAAAAACGCGACGACATCGACATCGTTCAGCTCGAACAACGCGCTCTTGTTGAGCTCGGATCCCAGACCGTCCTTGGGCTTATGAATACCCGGGGTATCGACAAAGACCAGCTGGTAGCCGGGACGGTTGACGACGGCGCGCATGCGGCGACGGGTCGTCTGGGCCACCGGCGAGGTGATGGCGACCTTTTTGCCATAGCAGGCATTAAGCAGCGTGGACTTGCCGGCGTTGGGGCGTCCGACCAGGGCCACAAAGCCGCTGCGGAAACCGGGCTCCGCGTCACCAAAGCCCGCGAGGCTGTCGCCCTCGTCGCACAGGGCGTCGAGCTCCTCGTCGCTCATGCCCTCAAACGGGTCGAACTCCTCGACATCCTCGAGCTCCTCGGTATCCACCGCGTCCAGGGACTCGTCGTCCAAAATCTCATCGGTAGGCTGCATATTGTCGGACATGGGAATCCCTTTCTAAATAAAGCCGAGCGCGTGGGCAAATACCAGCACGCCCACAATCGCGGCGGTGATGGAAAGAATGTAAACAGAGGCAGCGGCGATATCCTTCGCGCGCTTGGCCAGTGGATGCAGCTCCTGGGTCGCCAGGTCGACAATCGCCTCCATGGCGGTATTGCACAGCTCGCCGTGAATCACCAGGCCACAACAGATGATAATCGTGGCCCACTCGGCAATGTCGAGGCCCACGATACAGCCGGCAATGACGGTGCACACGCCCGCCACGAGCATGACCTTAATGTTGCGCTCGGTCTTGACGGCGGTAACGAAGCCCTCCATGGCATAGGAGAACGACTTTAAGAAGGACGGATGGTCCTTGTTAGATCCGGGAATCATAGACGGCTCCTAGTCGTGGGCGTGGTTGGTGATGGGGCCGACATGGACTAGCTTGGGGTCCTCGCCGCGCTCGAGCGCCAGATCGCGCAGGATGGCGTCCTCGCGGGCCTCCATGACCTCGGCCTCGTCGTCATCAATATGGTCATAGCCCAGCAGGTGCAGCATGCCGTGAACGAGCATCAGACGGCACTCGTCAGCGGGGCTATTGCCAAAACCGGGGGCCTGACGGGCAATGACCTCCGGGGCCAAGATGATATCGCCGAGCTCGAGCGTCTCATCGGCGGGAATGTCATCGTCAAAGGCCGAATCGCACTCAAACGAGAGCACATCGGTGGTGCGGTCGATACCGCGCCACTCGTGGTTGAGCTCGTGCATCTCGTCCTCGTCGACATACGAAAGGGAAATCTCGACTTCACGCTCAACGCCCTCGGCGGCAAGCACAACCTCGCAGATGTGCTCCACCTCCTGCGCGTCGAGCAGCGTATCGAGCTCGGCATCGTTGCTGATCAATACACTCAACGGGACTCCTTTCGGTCGCGCGGGCGCTGCTCGCGCACGTCATCATAAGCTTCATATGCCTCGACGATACGACCCACCAGGGCATGGCGCACCACGTCGGCACGCTCGAGGTGCGAAAATGCGACATCGTCGACACGGCCTAAAATCTGCTCAACGTCAGCAAGACCGCCGCGACGACCAACCAGGTCGCGCTGACTCAGGTCGCCGGTAATCACGAACTTGGAGTTGAAGCCCAGGCGCGTCAGGAACATCTTCATCTGCTCGGGCGTGGTATTTTGCGCCTCGTCGAGCACCACGAAGGCATCACTCAGCGTGCGGCCGCGCATGTAGGCAAGCGGGGCGATCTCGATCACGCCGCGCTCCATAAGCTCATCGCTGCGCTCGCGATCCATCATGTCAAAAAGGGCGTCGTAAAGCGGACGCATGTAGGGATCGATCTTTTCCTCGAGGGTGCCGGGCAAAAAGCCCAGATTCTCCCCCGCCTCGACAACCGGACGCGTCAAGATCAGACGGCCCACCTCGTGACGCTTGAGCGCGGCAACGGCGAGCGCCATAGCCAGATAGGTCTTACCGGTACCGGCAGGACCCAAGCCAAACGTGATGGTATGCGAGCGGATGGCATCCACATAGCGCTTTTGCCCGAGCGTCTTGGGGCGAATGACGCGGCCGCGATACGAAAGCAGCACGTCATCGCGAAGCGACGTAGCCTCGTGCTCACCGTCGCGCAAGACGGCCAGGCAGCGAGAGACATCGTCGGCAGACAGCGTGCGCCCGGCGGCCGCCTCGCGAAAAGCGTGCTCGAAAAAGCGCGCCACGAGTTCGACCTCGTCCGGGTCGCCGCTCACGGAGATGCTATCGCCACGGGCGACCACATGGGCGCGAACCAAGCTCTCGAGCGCACGAAGGACGCCGTCGCCGGCGCCCAAAACACGCGAGGGATCAATTCCCTCGGGAACGGTAAATCTAATCTTCGAGGCTTCCATGAACCTCCCTGCGTGCATGGACCAAGCCGGAATCATCGACTCCGATGATAGCAACATCGAGCAGGCACGGGGCTGTAAGTCCACAGGTATCGTCAAGACGGGCATGATGGAACGAGCCGAGCGTCAGGTTGTCACCATACTCGAGCACGGCACGCTCGACCGTGCCCACGCGACGACGAGCGTCGGCAATAGCGAGCTCCTGTGCGGCGGCTCGCATACGACGGCTGCGCTCGGCCATAACCTCGGGCGGCACCTGGTCGGGCATATCGGCGGCAAGGGTGCCGGGACGCTTGCTGTAGCGGAACACGTGCATACGCGAGAAACCAACACGGCGACACAGAGCCAGCGACTCCTCGAACTCCTCGTCCGTCTCACCAGGAAAACCGACGATGACATCGCACGAAAGGGACGCCTGGGGCAAGTTGGCGCGAATCATACGCACCGTGTCCTCAAAGGCCTCGGCGCTATAGGGACGGCCCATGCGATGCAGGGTCGCCGTGCAGCCGGACTGCACGGGCAGGTGCAAAAACGGGGCGATACGCTGCGGGTAGCGCACCATAACCTTAAGCAGGCGCTCGGAGATATCCATAGGCTCGACCGAGGAAATGCGCGCATGCGGAATAGACGTGCGCTCCATGATGGCCTCGAGCAGCTCATCGATTTCGACGTGCTCGTCGGTCGCGCTCTTGCCATCGTAGGCACCCAGGTTCACACCGGTCAGCACCACCTCGGGCACGCCGGCCTCCTGGGCCTCGCGAACTTGCTCGAGCACGGACTCGACGGGCACGGAGCGCTCGGGGCCGCGTGCCCTCCACACAATGCAATAGGTGCAGCGATGGTTGCAGCCGTCCTGAATCTTCACGCCCAGGCGAGAGCGACCGAGCACATCGACCACCTCGCCATCGCTGCAGGCGGGAACGCTATCGGACTCAACGCCCAGCACCTCGCAGACACGTTCGGCGACATCGATCTTGGACGGCTCGGCGATCACGCGATCCGAAAGCTCCAGCAGCTCCTCGGGATGCAAATTGACCACGCATCCGGTCACGACCACATAGGGCTCGTTTGGATAGGCCAGCGCATGACGGACGGCCTTACGGGTCTTGGCCTCGGCCTCGCCCGTAACGGCACAGGTGTTAATGACGATCAGATCGGCATCCTGGGGATCCACAATAGCAAAGCCCAGACGCATAAGATCGGCAGTGATGCGGTCAGACTCGACCCGGTTGACGCGGCAGCCGAGGTTGACGACGGAAATATGGGGTGCGAGCACGCGGGCTCCTTAATCGAGGATATCGTCGAGGGCGCTCTTGATACGGTCGGTCACCGACTTCTTACCAGAAGCGACGTCATCGCCCATCTCATCGGCAAAAGCACGGAGCAGTTCGCGTTGCTTATTGGAAAGATTGGTGGGAACGACCACGCGCAGTTGCACGATCAGGCGGCCACGCGAACCGCCACCGCCAATGCGCGGCATGCCGTAATTATTGACGCTCACGGTGTCGCCGTACTGGGCGCCGGCGGGAACCGTCACCTTAACGACCTCGTCGGGCATAATGCCCTCGACCTCGATCTCGCAGCCGAGCGCAGCCTGCGCAATCGAGATATCGCTCACCAGGTACAGGTCGTCACCGTTGCGCTTAAAGCGCTCATGGTCGGCAACACGCACGTTGACAATCAGGTCGCCCGAGCGCTCGCCGCGAAGGCCGGCCTCGCCAAAGCCGCTCACGCGCAGCTGGCGACCGGTCGAAACGCCGGCGGGAATATCGATGTCGATCTTTTCGTGCGAAGGCGTGCGGCCCTGACCGTCGCAGGTCTCGCAGGGATGGTCGATAACCGTACCCTCGCCATGGCAGTCGGGGCAAGGCGAGGAAGACTGAACCTGGCCCAGGAACGAACGCTGAACCGTCGTGACATAGCCCGTGCCGTGGCAGCGGCTGCACTGTTTTTCGGTCGCACCGTCAGCCTTGCCCGTACCGTTGCAATCCTCGCAGGGAGCAAGGCGGTCATAGTTGATCGTCTTTTTGCAGCCGAGCGCCGCCTCCTCAAGGGTCACCGAAAGCGAGATGGCCATGTCACGTCCGCGACGACGCTCGCGACGGCTGCGGGCGCCACCGCCGGCGCCGCCGCCAAAGAACGACGAGAAGAGGTCGTCCATGCCCATGCCACCAAAGATATCGTTGATATCGACGTAGCCCGAACCACCAGGGCCGTCGGCAGTGCCGTAACGGTCGTAGTTAGCGCGCTTCTGCTCATCGGAAAGAACGGAATAGGCCTCGTTGAGCTCCTTGAACTTGGCCTCGGCCTCGGGGTCGTCCGAAACATCCGGATGTACGGTACGGGCCTTCTTTAGAAACGCACGCTTAATCGTCCGCGCGTCGGCATCCCTATCGACGCCAAGCACCTCGTAGTAATCCCTATTTTCCGACACGACCGAATCCTTCCGACTTGCATTATTGTCACAGTGCGTCCTATACCCAAGCTGGGCCGACCGCAAACAGAGGGTTTGATGTTATTGCATTTGGTACGGCGAAAGCATGGCCCGTTGCGAGCAGCTTGCAAACCAAACCGACACGAGCGCGAACATGAAGCCGTTGGCAAAACCGTTGGCAAACTGCATCGCGCCGCGCTTCCACCACAGCAGACTGCGATGAAGCACACCGTCCGAAAGCACCATGAACAGGCCCATGGTAAACGGAATAAAGCACATCACGGCAAAGGCCGAGAACACGCCCGAGATGGCCGAGAGTACCAAAAACGGTGCCACGATGCCCATCAGGTAAAAACCGGTACGAGCTTTGCCTTCCAAGCGCTCGGCCTCAACATGGGCGCGGCCGACCAGGTCGCCGCCCGCGGCACCGTTGGTGCCAGCATGACCCATGCCGCTAATGCGGACCTCGTCGCCATCGTGCGTGCCGGCAGGAAACTCAATCGTCTGCTCGGAGGTTACGCGAGTACGACCGCTGCCACCGCAATCAGGGCAGGGGTCGGCCACGACCTTACCGGAACCGCCGCACTCGGGGCAGACCGACTGGAACGTGCCCGCACCAAACAGGAAGGACAGGTCAACGTCGATGTGGCCGCGGCCACCGCAGCTCGGGCAGGTATGTGCATGCTCGGAGGAGACAGAACCCGAACCGCCGCAGTTGTTACAGGTATCGAAGCGCGTGTAGCGAACGGTCTTGCGGGTACCGCCCTTGGCCTCCTTGGCGTCGAGTTTGATATCGACGACCACGTTGGCGCCGTTCTCGGGATTATAGGCAGCCTGCCCACGACGCTGCTGGCCCCAAGCGCCGCCAAAAGGAAAGCCGCCCTCAAAGGGATTGCCATAACCCGCGCTACCGGCGTAGCCGCCACCATAGGGCGAAGCCGTAGGAGCGCCGGCGAAGGGGTTGCCCGAACGCATGGCGTCGTAGCGCGAACGCTTCTGCTCGTCCGAAAGCACGGCGTAGGCCTCGGAAACCTCTTTAAACTTTTCCTCGGCATCCGGCTCTTTGTTGACGTCCGGATGGAGCTTGCGGGCCTTTTGCTGGAAGGCCTTTTGAATATCACGCGAGGTGGCGTCCTTGGAGACACCCAGAATCTCGTAGTAATCTTTTTCGTTCATCGTCGCCATGCGCGGCAACCTCCTGCTCACAGCAGCGTATATATTCCGGTAATTCTACCCGAGCGGCCTAGGCTAGATCCCAAAACAGCTCGAACAGAACATTTCCATCGAGCCAGCCCAGGTGTGTCGGCGCCAGACGAGCTCGAACATGGCCCGCGAGGACGTCTGCCGAAGTGAAGGGTCCCTCATGGACCCCGAGCGTCTCGGGCACCCAGGTGGCAAGGCCCAACTCGAGCGCGCGATCGCAAGCAGCTGTCAGCTCGCCCGTTGGGATGACGCAAGCCGTACGAACCAACAGGTCGGACGCAATACCACGCGTCATGCGACAAGCGAGCATCAGGTCTTCAGCCGCAGCCTCACGCTGCGACAGATACTCGAAATCAAACGTCGTCGCGGCATCGTCACGTTGCACCAGTCGCACGCGGTACGCATCGCCGCGAGCAGACACGCCGGGAAACAGCCCGGCCAAGCGATCAAAATCCTCGGCGTCGAGCATACCGGCGGCAGAGCGACCCAGGCCCAAATAGCCCTGGCCGGTCCAGTAGGCAATGTTATGGGCGCACTCATGGCCGTCGAGCGCGTAGCTCGCCACCTCATACGGGTGATAGCCAGCGGCACCCAGGAGCTCGCGTGCCACGTCCATGCACGAAGCTTGAAAATCCTCATCAGGCTCGAGCGACTCGTCGCGGCACGCCATGCGATAGAGGGGCGTCCCCTCCTCGAGCGTGAGCGGGTAAACCGACACATGATGCGGAGCCGCCGCCAGCACGCCATCGAGCGTGCGCTTCCAACTCACTGCGGTCTGCCCGGGAAGTCCACACATAAGGTCGCACGACACGTCAAGCCCAGCGTTCTTGACCATCGCGATAGCGGCGAGCGCCCGATCGGCATCGTGAATACGGCCGATGGCAGTAAGTTCGGTGTTATCGAGCGTTTGCACGCCCAGAGAGACGCGTGTGACACCAACCTTGACAAGTGCAGTGGCAAGCTCGGCGGTCAGCGACTCAGGATTGGCCTCGCAGGTAAACTCAACGGGGGCGCACCACGCACGAATACGCCGCGCCAGCTCCACCAGGCGCTCCCCCGCCAGCGACGGCGTACCGCCGCCAACATAGACGGTGCGGATATGGTCAAGGGCCCCAGCCTTGCCAAAAGCATCGAGGCGCACGAACAACTGCTCAAAATAGACATCGAGCGCAGCGCTCAGGTCGCACGGAGCAAAACTGCGCGAGTCAAAGTCGCAGTACCGACACTTTAGGGCGCAAAACGGCACATGCACGTACAGCGCGGTAACGGCCACCCTTAAGCCTCCAGCGGATGAGGGGGCACCGATTCACCGGCGGCAAGGGCAGCCTCGCAGACCACCACATCGTGCTCGATCTCATCGACCAGCGCCATGAACTCCTCATACGTGGAGCAGCGCACCACATGGGCACGCCAAGCGGCGGCATGGGGCATGCCTTTTAAGTACCAGCTTGCGTACGTGCGGGCACGCGACATGAGCGGCAGGAGCTCATGCGTCAGCGTTAGGTGTTCACGCAGGGCGTCCAGGCGCTCGACGGAGCTGCGCGCCGGCACCGGCGTGCCATCGAGCGCAAGGGCGCGAGCATCACCGAACACCCACGGATTGCCGTAGATGCCGCGCGCGATAAACACCGCGCTGGCACCCGAGCCTTGCAGATGCTCAGCAGCGTCCTCGGCCGAGAACACATCGCCCGAACCGATCACGGGAATCTCGACGGCATCTGCGACCTCATCGACAACCGACCAATCGGCCTGGCCCGTGTAGAGCTGCGTGGCGCAACGACCATGCACCGCCACCGCGGCGGCACCGGCACCTTCGAGCATCTGGGCAAACGTCGCGGCATTACGGTCCTCGGCGTAAAAGCCCTTGCGGATCTTTACGGTCACGGGCACGTGCGCCGCGCCCACCGTGGCCTCGACGATCTTCTCCGCCAGGTCGGGCGTGCGCATGAGCGCCGAGCCCTCGCCCTTGGTGACAACCTTGCGGGCAGGACAGGCCATGTTGATATCGATGAGCGACAGGCGATCGCCCACACGCTCCTCGACGGCGGCGACTGCACTCGCAAACTGATCGGGCTTGGAGCCAAAGAGCTGCACGCAAATCTGCTGCTCCTCGTCGGCCGGTAGCACCAGGCGCCAGGTCTTGTTGCTGGCATAGGCAAGGCCCGCCACGCTCACCATCTCGCTGTAGGCAAGGTTGGCACCGCGGCGACGACACATGATGCGGTAGGCAGGGTCGGTCACGCCCGCCATGGGAGCCATAAGGAACGGCTGCTCGGCATAGGCACCCAGCAGCCGCTTGCTATATTCAGAAAGCGCCATGGACCTACTCGTCCACCTTGAGGATCGCCATAAAGGCCTCCTGAGGGACCTCGACCGAGCCGATGGCCTTCATGCGCTTCTTGCCCTCTTTCTGCTTCTCGAGCAGCTTGCGCTTACGCGAGATATCGCCGCCGTAGCACTTAGCAAGAACGTCCTTGCGACGCGCTTTGACGGTAGAACGGGCGATGATCTTGTTGCCGATAGCGCCCTGGATGGGCACCTCAAACAGCTGACGCGGAATAATCTCCTTGAGCTTGTCGCATAGGCCGCGGGCAAGACCGTAGGCCTTGTCCTTGTGGACGATAAACGACAGCGCGTCCACCTCGTCGCCCGAAAGCAAGATATCGAGCTTAACGAGCTCGGAGGGACGGTACTCGTTGAACTCGTAGTCCAACGAAGCGTAACCCTTGGTGCGGCTCTTGAGCTGGTCAAAGAAGTCCAAGATGAGCTCGGCGAGCGGCATATCGAAGCGCATCTCGACCGACTTGCTCGTGAGATGGATCATGTCGGTAGTAATGCCGCGGTGCTCGATAGCGAGCTGCATAACGGCACCCGTATACTCGGGCGGGCAGATAATCTTGGCCTTGAGGTAGGGCTCCTCAATGCGCTCGATTCGCGTAGCATCGGGCAGATCCTGCGGGCTGCGGACATCAATCATCTCGCCGTCAGTCTTGTAGACGTGATAGTCGACCGATGGACTCGTGGCAATGAGGTCAAGATTGAACTCGCGCTCCAGGCGTTCCTTGACGACTTCCATGTGCAGCAGGCCCAGGAAGCCCACGCGGAAGCCAAAACCGAGCGCCACCGAGGTCTCGGGCTCCCACACCAACGACGGGTCGTTGACGTGCAGCTTATCGAGCGCGTCACGCAGGTTCTCGTAGTCCTTGTTATCGATCGGGAACAGGCCCGTATAGACCATGGGCTTGGCCTCGCGGTAGCCGGGAAGCGGCTCGGGGCAGGGATTCGACGCCCACGTGAGGGTATCGCCCACGCGAACGGCCTCGGGGTCCTTCAGGCCCGTGACCACGTATCCGACCTCGCCGACCGTCAGCGCGTCAACCGGGGTCTCGGCGGGACGCTTGACGCCCACGCCATCGACCAAAAAGTCGCCCTTTGCCTGCATCATGCGCAAGGTATCGCCCTTTTTGATGGAGCCGTCAAAGATGCGCACCGTGGCGACGACGCCACGATACTCGTCGAAGTATGAATCCAGAATGAGTGCCTTGAGCGGCGCGTTCGCATCGCCCTTGGGCGGAGAGATCAGAAAGACAATGGACTCCAGCAGATCGTGGATGCCCTCGCCGGTCTTGCCCGAGACACACACGGCATCATCGGCAGGGATCGCCAGGTCATCCTCGATCTCGGTCTTAACCTCATCGGGATGGGCCGAGGGCAGGTCGATCTTGTTGATGGCCGGCACAATGTCCAGATTGGCGTTCATGGCGAGCGTCGCGTTAGAGACGGTCTGCGCCTCGACGCCCTGCGTGGCGTCGACAACGAGCACCGCGCCCTCACAGGCTGCCAGCGAGCGCGAGACCTCATAGGTAAAGTCCACGTGGCCCGGCGTATCGATCAAATTGAACTGATACGTCTCGCCATCGTCGGCGTCATAAGACACGCGAACGGCATTGGACTTGATCGTGATGCCGCGCTCGCGCTCGATATCCATGGTGTCGAGCAGCTGCGACTCCATGTCGCGCTCGTCGACGGTATGGGTGAGCTCGAGAATGCGGTCACTGATCGTGGACTTGCCATGGTCGATGTGCGCAACAATCGAGAAGTTGCGGATGTGGGAAATGTCAAATGAAGTATTCATGCGGACTATCTTACCCGAGCGGTACAAAAAATGGAGCCTGTTCCATAAAACAGGCTCCATTTATGCGCGTAATCTGTGTGGTGTGAAATTTACAACTTAAGCGTTGATGCTGTTCACGAGCTTGGCAAGACCGGACTTGCGGTTGGAAGCCTGGTTCTTGTGGATAACATGCTTGGCGGCAGCCATGTCGAGACGCTTGGTGACGGTCTTGAGGGCAGCCTGGGCCTTCTCGGCGTCGCCCTCGGCGACGGCGGACTGGACGTGCTTGGTCAGCGTCTTGAGCTCGGACTTGACAGCCTTGTTACGCATGCGAGCTGCCTCATTGGTGCGGATACGCTTCTTCTGAGACTTGATGTTTGCCACTTCTGGAGTTCCTTTCGAGTTCCTTGCAAAAAATGTATGACACCTCTGAGACACGGTGAGGTCATGCAAGCGCCTACTATAGCACGCTCCCCCTCAAAGGGATAGAACGAATTTGTCAAATAAGCAGGTATCATCACGATTTTCTCAAGATGTTCGTAATCCAGAGCAAAAGCGCGGTCTCAGAATCGGCCGAACCCTTGAGCGCGAGCTCCACATCAACGGCACCCTCGAGCGCTGCGACGAGCTCTGCCATCGAAAAGCGACGTGCCCAGGTCAGGTGATTCTTGACCTGCCAGGACTGGAGCTTGAGCGTTGCGGCCAGCTCACGACCCTGTCCGCGCGCATCGAGCGCCTTGGCGACGATAAGCTCGCGGATGCGGCCGCACAGCAACGTGTAAGTCCACACGTAGCTCTTGGCGGGCAATAGATTGAAAAGCTCAAGCGAGCGTCGCATGTCACGGGCCGAGACCGCATTGAGAAAGTCCCAGGGCTGGACCTCGGCCGTACGTACAATCCAGCGCTCCACATCGGCAAGCTCAATTTGGGGCGCCTCGACCATCTGGGCAAGCTTAGCCAAGTCGTTATCGAGCATGCGAGTGTTTTCACCCGAACGCGAGACGAGCTCCTCGGCGGCCGCCGTCGAGATCGACTTGCCGTGCTGCGTCGCCATCTGCTGCACGCGGCGCGGAAGCTCCCAGCGCTTGGTGCCGGAGCAATCGATCACGGCCTTCTTGTCGATCTTGGCGATCGCCTTATACAGGCGTGTGTTCTTGGCAAGCGAGTCAGCAATGATGAGGCAGACCGTTGTGGGGCTGGGACTCGCCAGATAGTCAACAAGCGGCTCGGAGATCGCTTTGGCGAGTTTTGAGCAGCCGTCAAGGATTACCAGGCGAAACTCGCTGCCCATGGGAAAGGTGTTGAGCGATCCGATAATCGACTCGATATCGGGGTCTTTGGTCATATCGCGCTCGTCGAGGTTGAACTCGACCATGCCCGACTTTTCCAGACGTGCCTTCATGCGCGAGACGGCGTGATCGCGCTTGACTCCATCGGTACCGACGATCAGATATGCCGGCAACAGCCCGGTTTCGGACATCGCGCTCCCCTCTCGCAAGCTCCCATATTCGTACCGTGTCATTTTAGCCCAGGGTCCCACCGCGCGCCAACGATGTCATCACGACCGTTGGCAACGCATCGTAAAGCCCTTCGCGGTCGGCGTGATGGTGATATCACCGCGTTCGATAGTGCATGCGAACGCACCACCAGACTGCTTCACGGCATCGATACACTCGTCGGACGGATGGCCATAGCGGTTGCCCTCGCCCGCGCTCGCAAGGGAAAGCTCGGGTCTCAGGACGTCCAGCAACTCACCATCAACTGAAACCTTGGAGCCGTGATGCCCAAGTTTAAGTACATCGATATCCCCCACCTCCTGCACGAATTCCCGTTCTTGGTCGAGCTCGGCATCACCGGTGAGGAGCATACGCAGGCCCTTGTCTTCCTGAACATAAAAGAGCAGCAGGACAAGCGAGTCCTCATTTCCCTCGCCATCCACGGACTCGAATGGCCACATCACGCGGGCGCAAAATGAGCCGATATCGACCGTATCCCCACGGCGCACCTGCCGATACTCCACGCCAGGTCGGTTCAATACCTCGGCAGGAGCATCCTCCAGCGCATCCGCCGCCACGGCAATCGTTCCGACCGAAAACTGCTCGAGCACGGCAGGCAGACCACCCCAGTGGTCCTCATCCCAATGCGTCACAAAGACGGCATCGATATGGTGCACGTTATTGCGAACCAACGCCGCTACCACGCGCTCGTCGAGCCCGCAGTCGACGAGTGCTACTGCGTCGCCCTGGCGGATAAGAATCGCATCCGCCTGGCCCACATCGAGCACCGTCACCGAAGGCGGAGCGAATCGATCCCAGTAGGCGTACGGAATCGCAGCCAAGAGCACCAGGCATGCAAGTCCCACCGCCATAGGACGTGCACGGGGACGCGGCCACCAGACCAGCAGAACCGCCAGCAAACACGGCACTAGGTAAATCCACATGCTATCGGGCGGCACACTCACGGATGCACCCGGCACGGCGGCAAACAGCTGCTCGAAAAACAGCGCGCAACGGGCGGCAATCATGGGCACAACGAGCGCCCAAGTCCGCAACGGTGCCACGAGCGAAAAGGGAACCAGCACGATGGACACAGCAAGCAGTACGCTCACCACCGGACCGATGACCGCATTTGCCAACGGAGCAATGAGCGAGAACGTACCGAAGGCGGGAATGGTAATGGGAAGAGTCGCCAGTTGCGAGCACAGCGTGACGGAAAGCATGCTTGCAACGCCCGATGGCACACTCAGCTCACCCAAAGTGTAGGTCGCATAGGGGCAAAAGCACAGAATGGCAAAGACGCTGGCACACGAGAGCTGAAAGCCCATCTCGAACAGCACCGTCGGCCGCAGTAGCACAAAGATGGACATGGTTACGAAGAGTGCCGATGCGCCGTGCCGGCGACGCCCCGCGCCGTTTACGACAAGCGTCGCGAACACCATGCAGCACGCGCGCACGGCCGAGGGAGACGCGCCCGTAAAGGCAGTGTAGCCCACAAGCGCCATCGCCAATATCACCCGCTGAACACCACGTGAGCAGCGAGTCTTTTGCAATACACCCTCGATTACAAATCCCACGATAGCCAAATGGCTGCCGGAGACGGCTATAAGATGCGCCGTTCCCGTCACCGAAAACCAGTCGCCCGCCGGCTGGGCGCGCAGTTCGGCCGAACGACCGCAGACGACACCGGCTATGAGTGCACGCGCCGGGTCGGTCGCAGGCGCGATGGACGCAAGCAGCCCATTTCGCAGCCGAAGCAGCGGTCCCGGAGAGCCCTCATCGGCCGACACAATCCGAACGACTTTAACCTTGCGCACCTCGCCTCGGAGCACGCGCGATCGTCCATACGCATCGTTCTCAAAACGTGAAACGCGACCGATAACACGCACGTGCGCCCCGACCTTGAGCTCGCGGTCGCACGATAGGCGAACCGTTGCCAAGTTCTTACCGTCCGCGCGTGCCTCGCAGGTATAGGAATACACGTCGTCGTTTATGGATGGATCGCCCTGCACGATAAACTCGAGGCCGCTTGCCGCTCGACCGTCGAGCGCCTTCGAGGCGCTGAGCGCACCCACAGCCCACCACGCCGAGACGACCGCTCCCGCCACGAGACCGACGGACGCGGCATACAACCACCGCTTCAAAGGGGCAAGCCGCGCACAAGATTGAGCCAGCACAACGAATACCGCCGCCGCAACGGGAATGGCCCATAGCAGCCCGACCGCCGGCGCCCGCTCCCTCAGCAGCGCATCAGCGGCCACGTTGAGCACCAAGGCGCAGCTCATGCACATGCCGGCACACAAGGCCATCGTCCACGGAAGCAGGGGCCGCGGTGGCATCACACGCTCGTGCTCGGTCGCACTCATACGCAGATGCAATCTTTGATTTTGGCAAGCTTCTTCTCGCCGATTCCCGACACACGCATCAGATCGTCAACCGAGGCAAAAGCACCGTTCTTTGTCCGTTCATCGATAATCGACTGGGCCATGGAGGGACCGATGCCCGAGAGCGTCTGCAGCTCTACCGCGCTTGCCGTATTGATGTTTACTAGGCCTGTTGCGCCACTCACGCCCGACGATGTGGAAGCCCCACCATCAACACCGGCTTCCGCAATGGACGCCTGCTGCTCCCCTACCGTTGGAACATGGATTTTTTGTCCATCAGTGACCTTAGATGCCCGATTAAGCCCCGTAACGTCAGCCTCGGGCGCCAGCCCGCCGGCGGCATCGATCGCCTGGGATACCCGTGCCCCGTCTTTGAGCCTGTATACACCGGGCGACACAACGGCGCCATCGACATCGACATAGACCTCTGCCGCGGCAGAAGCCTTAGTCGAAGAGCCTTCGGATGTCTTTCCGCTCGAAGCATCGCCGGATCCCGGCTCCACTAACGAGCCCGTACCATCAGTGCGCTCAAACGACACACCGCCGGCACCGCCGCCAAGGTTCGCCATCGCCAAGCCGCTCGCCATCGCAATGACGCCCAGCATCGCCACCACCACAGCCTTATGACCGAGCAGCTTGCCTGCCCAGCGGTCCATCTTTTTGACCCGTTCGTGTTGTTCGCGCTGCGCCATAGCAAAACCTCCCAACAACATCGTGTCAGGAAAAGAGCCCTGCAACAGCCATGCTTCAAAACCGGTTTTCGCGGTCAAACCAAAAGCTGACCAAAACCTTGCACAAATCTGTCCATTTATTCAGGCACACGTCAGCAAATGAACACTTAGCCGCAAAATGCCCAGATAGCAAAAGACCGACGATGCAAGAGCATCGTCGGTCTATGCACAAATTTACTCGTGATCTTGGTAAATCTCACGCGGAGCAAGCTCCGAATGTTTGCGTTTTAAGGTCTTAGGGGCCTTATACGTGTTGCTTTCGAAGTCGATGTACTCGGTCTGCTTGAGTAGGCGCTCGATCATCTCCTCGTGATCGAACAACTCCCAGGCCTCATGCACGGCATCGAGTTTAGCGTGCGTCTCGGGACGACGCGGCATAAACAGCGTGCAGCAGTCGGGAGCGGCCTCAGTCGAGATATCGAACGTACCAATCTCCTCGGCGCGCGCGATAATCTCCTGCTTGTCCGAACCGATGAGCGGACGGAACACGGGGATCTTCACGGCCTCGTTAACGGCCATGATATTCTCAAGCGTTTGGGAGGCAACCTGTCCAAGCGATTCGCCCGTCACGATGGCCTTGGCGCCCTCGATGTGTGCAATGCGCTCGGCAACCGAATACATAATGCGGCGATACATGATCACGCGCAGGTTGCTGGGACAGGTGACCGAAATCTCACGCTGGCAGTCGCCAAACGGCACCACGTACAGGCGGCCGATCTGGACACCCGGCTCAAGCGCACGAATGATGTCCTGCACCAAATACTCGCTCGTGTCGGGCGTCTGCGGACGACCTGAGAAATGTACCGGCACGCACACCGCGCCGCGACGCGCGAGCATCCAGGTTGCCACCGGAGAATCGATACCCGACGACAGCAGCGTCACGACCTTGCCGGCAGAACCCACCGGCAGACCGCCCACGCCGCGCTCGGAGCGCGCGTACACATAAACGCTACCCTGGACCACCAGTACGTGCACCATCGCATCGGGGTCGTGCATTTGAACCTTATTATCGGGGAAGGCCTCACACAACACCTCGCCCACCTGACGATTGATATCAATCGAGGTGAGCTCATAGTCGGTATTGGAGCGCTTGGCGTGCACCTTAAACGAATCGAAGGAACCAAACTCGCGCAGCGCCTTCACGGCGGCGGCACAGTACTCCTGAGGGTCGCGATTGGTGTGATACGCCAAAGACACACGAGCAACACCGGGAACGGTGCGAATGACACGCGCCGCCTCGTCGGCCTGATGCTCGTTAAAGGTCACGAGGATATAACCGGAAATTCGAGACACGGCATTCACGGAAAAGGCGGCCAAGGCCGCCTTGATGTTATCCATGAGGATATGCTCAAAATGTGCGCGGTTCTTACCCTTCAGTCCAACCTCGTGATAGTGGACCAGGCAGACGCGAGCCGCCATTTAGGCTTCAGCAACCTTGTGGCCGAGCGCCTTCTCGTAACGGGCCTCGTCGTAAGAGATGTCGCCGTCGACAATCTCGTCCATAGCCATCGAGATGGTGTCGGCACCGGAAAGCCCGATGGTGATGTCATCGACATCCTGGACGGCAAGCACGCGGTTGTGCTGGCCACGCAGCATGCTATTGATGTCGCAGGCGCGCTTGGAGGCAAGCGAAGCGAGCAGGAAGCGGTTGTGATCGGTCTTCTCCAGAAGATCGTCAATGCAAGGCTTTACAACGGACACGGACCTCAGATCCTTTCATGCATATCGAGAACGCGAACGAGCTCATCGGTCGCGCGGTCGAGATCGTCATTTACCACGACTTCGTCGTAGCGGTCGGCAAGGGCAAGCTCATCGGCGGCGTTTGCCATACGCAGCTCAATCGTCTCGGGCGTCTCGGTACCGCGACCGACTAGACGCTCGCGAAGCACCTCGAGCGAAGGTGGCTTGATAAAGATCAGCACGGCCTCGGGGAAACGCTCCTTGACCTGCAGGGCACCCTGGACATCGATCTCCAAGATGAGAGACGAACCAGAGGCGAGCTTGGACTGAACCTCGCTCACCAACGTGCCGTAGCAGTTACCGTGGACCTCGGCCCACTCAACAAACTCACCGTTTGCCACGCGGCGGTCGAACTCCTCGCGCGTCAGAAAAAAGTAGTTGACGCCGTCGGCCTCACCTTTGCGTGGTGCTCGCGTGGTAGCCGAAACCGTCAGGCCCAGGTTCGAGCGGCGCTCGCGCACACGAGTGACGAGCGTACCCTTGCCTGCGCCTGACGGTCCAGAAATCACAAAGAGCTTGGAATCCTGAGCGCTCACTTATTTGGTCAGCTGCTCGAGGAGCTGCTCGCGCTGACGGACGCCGAGGCCCTGGACGCGACGGGTAGCGGAGATACCGAGCTCCTCCATGATCTTGGCGGCCTTGGCCTTGCCATAACCAGGAAGAGACTCGATGAGGGTGGAAACCTTCATGCGGGAAGCGATGGGGTCATCGGAGTTGAGCACGGACTCGAGGGACTTCTCGCCCTTCTTAATCTGCTCGCGAAGCTCAGCGCGGGCGTGACGTGCGGCAGCAGCCTTCTCAAGAGCCTGCTTGCGCTGCTCATCGGTAAGCTGAGGGAGTGCCATTCGTACCTCCAAATAGTTGGGTTATATCTGATTCAATAATTGGCATTTTAGCACGTAGAACGTACAAAATGCCCAATCGCGGCTCCATAGGTTAGACGATACCCGCAAAAAGTGCAATATACTGCGCCCAAAGTTAAGCCCCTGACCTGCGATTCCACACAAAGGATGGGAAAGATTACGCAGGCACAGGGGCTATTTTGTGCTAATGAGACCCAAAAGTGGTGACTTAGGGGAATCTTTTACGCGATGTTTTCGACCAGCTCGGCAACGATGGCGTCAAAGGCGGCAACCGGATCGTCGGCACCGGTGATGGGACGGCCCACCACAATGTGGCTTGCGCCACGCTCGATAGCCTGGGAAGGCGTCGCCACGCGGGACTGGTCACCAAGGGCGGCACCCACCGGACGCACACCCGGAGTCACGATCAGGGCATCAGGACCCAGCAGCTCACGCATGTCGTGAGCCTCCATCGGCGAGCACACGATGCCATCGATGCCGTTGGCCTGAGCGAGCTTTGCCAGGCGGGCGGCCTCCTCGACCACGGGCGACTCGACGCCGATCTCGCTCAAGGCATCCTGATTCATGCTCGTGAGCACGGTGATGGCGACGAGCTTGGCGCGGTCCTCGCGCGCCTCCTCGGCACCCTCGCGGCAGGCAGCGAGCATGGCGCCCGAACCCAAGCCGTGAACCGAGAGCAGGTCGGCACCGGCAAGTGAAGCCGAGCGGGCGGCACCGCGAACCTGATGCGGAATATCATGGAACTTGAGGTCAAGGAAGACCTTAAAGCCCAGGCCCTTAAAGGTCTTGACGATCTCAGGACCCTCGGCGTAATAGAGCGTCATGCCAACCTTGAGCCAGGCGGCATGGCCCGAAAGCTCGTGGGCAAGCTCGAGCGCACGCTCACGATCGCAGTCGAGAGCGACGATAACGCGGTCGCGGGCATCGGTCTCTAGCATTCGAAAGCACCTACCAGTTCGTTGATGTCCTTCACGCCCTGGGACTCCGCCCAGGCCTCGAGCTCGTGCGCGATCTTGAGCGAAGCGCACGGATCGACGAAGTTGGCCATGCCGACCGACACGCAGGTGGCGCCAGCCAGGATAAACTCGGCCGCATCTTCGCCGGTCATGACACCGCCGACACCGTTGATGGGGATATCGACGGCCTGGGCGACCTCCCAGACCATGCGCACGGCGATGTGGTGGCACAGCGGGCCCGAAAGGCCGCCCTTGGGCTTGGCCACGCGGGACTTGCGGGTATGGACGTCGATGGCCATGCCCTGGATGGAGTTAATGACCGAAAGGCCGTCGGCGCCGGCGGCTTCGAGGGCCTTGGCGATCTCGGCGACGTTGACCGGCGCCATCTTCACGAACAGCGGCTTATCGGTCACCTTGCGGCAGGCAGCCATAACGGAAGAGGCGCCCTCGGGCGTGGAGCCCATGGCGGCACCGCCGGCGGCGATATTGGGGCAGCTCACGTTGATCTCGTAGCCGGCAGCCCAGGGGCATAGCTCGACATACATCTCGAGCGCGCGCACAAACTCGTCAACGGAGTGGCCGGCAACCTGACAGATGACCTGGCAACCGTCCTTGGAGAGCTGCTCGAGCCACGGGCCGGACTCGCGGGCAAAGGCGGCCACGCCGGGGTTCTGAAGGCCCACGGAGTTGATCATACCGCCGGGGATCTCGGCCATGCGGGGCGCGGGGTTGCCGGGCCAGGGCTCGGCTGCGCAACCCTTGGTGGTGATGGCGCCCAGCTGGGAAACATCAAAGAAGTTCTGGAACTGCCAACCGTAACCAAAAGTACCGGCTGCGGTGTTGATGGGGTTCTGCATCTTGACGCCGCCGAAATCGACGGCCATGTTCACGGTACCCACTAGAAGACCACCACCTTGGAAGCATCGAACACGGGGCCGCACATGCAAGCGCCCTTCATACCGTCGACCGTCTCGACATTGCAGGTGTTGCAGGCGCCAAAGCCACAGCTCATCATGCGCTCGAGGGACACCTCGCAGTACGCACCGGCCTCGGCGGCAGCAGCGGCGACCTTCTTCATCATGACGGCGGGACCGCAGCTGGCGACGTAGTCGTAGCCGCCCTCGCCGAGCAGCTCGGCGGCAGGATCGGTGCAAAAACCGTGCGTGCCGAGCGAGCCGTCGTCGGTGCAAACGTTGACCGTGGCGCCCAGCGCGCGGAACTCATCGATGCCCACGGCCTTGGAAGCGGTGCCAAAACCCAGGCACACGTCGACGGCCACACCCTGCTCGGCAAGCTTGCCGGCAAGGCACAGCACGGGCGGAACACCGATGCCACCGGCGACGAGCAGGGCCTTCCTGGTGCCCTCGGGTACCATCCAGCCACGGCCACCGGGGCCCAGCAGGTTAGAGGTGGAGCCAGGGCCCATCTGGGACAAACGACGGGTATCGTCGCCCACGACGGCGTACCACAGCTCGACGGTGCCGGCCTCGGCGTCGGCGCGATAGAAGCTCAGGGGCACGCGAAGCAGCGAGGAAGCATCGCCGGGCACGGCAATGTTCACAAACTGGCCGGGCTTGAGCGCACTTGCAAGCTTGGGGGCCGAGATGACGAGCGAGAAGATGCCGTCGGCGATCTCCTGGTTCGAGACGACCTCGAAGTCGTGCATGCGTGCAGTGGAAGGTGTGGGCATAGACGCTCCAATCCCCCATGCGGTTGCATGGTCAAAACGAACAGAAAGCGCGGCACCGCAAGGGCACCGCGCACAAAAGCGATAAGGCTATGCTAGCAGATGCAGCCGTCGGCGAGCGTCTGCTTACCGCCGACAAACACATCGGTGGCACGGCCGGTAAGCGTGCGGCCGGCGAAACCGGAGTTTTCGGCGCGCGACTCGTAACCGTCCTCGCCAACCGTCCAGGTGGCGGAAGCGTCGAACACGGTCAGGTCGGCAACGGAGCCCGCCTTGACCTGAACCTGGTCGAGACCCAGGATCTCACGCGGTTTGATGGCCATGAGCTCGACCATGCGGCCCATGCTCATCTTGCCCGTGTTGACCAGCTCGGTGAGTACGAGCGACAGCGAGGTCTCGAGGCCGATCATACCAAAGGGCGCAAGCTCGAACTCGCGGGCCTTCTCCCACGGGGTGTGGGGAGCGTGATCGGTGACGATAGCGTCGACGGTGCCGTCGATGACGCCCTGACGGATGGCCTCGGCATCCTCCTCGGTACGCAGCGGCGGGTTGACCTTGAGCGAGGTGTTGTAGGTCTCGTCCAGGTCGTTCTCGGTCAGGAACATGTGGTGCGGGGTGGCCTCGCAGGTAACCTGAACGCCGGCGGCCTTACCGGCACGCACGAGCTCGAGACCGTGAGAGGTGGAGATGTGCTGGATGTGCAGCTTGACACCGGTCAGCTTGGCGATCTCAATGTCACGGGCGATCTGGAGCTCCTCGCCGGCAGCCGGCCAACCCTCGAGAGCCAGACGGGTCGAGACCTTGCCCTCGTTGATCTGGCCGTGGCCGACCAGATCCTCGTCCTGGCAGTGGCTCATAAAGACCTTGCCGAACATCTTGCCGTAGTCCATGCAACGACGGAGCATGCCCGCGCCCTGCACGCCGCGACCGTCGTCGGTGAAGGCGACGGCGCCGTGGGCGACCATATCGCCCATCTCGGACATGGCCTCGCCCTTAAGACCGCGGGTCATGGCGCCCGACGGATAGACGCGGCAGTGACCGACCTCGGCAGCACGGGACTTGACGAACTCCACGACGGTGCCGTTATCGGTGACGGGATCGGTGTTGGGCATGGCGCACACGCCGGTAAAGCCGCCCTTGGCAGCTGCGCGGGTGCCGCTCTCGATGTCCTCTTTGACCTCGTAGCCGGGCTCGCGAAGGTGAACGTGCATATCCACCAGGCCAGGGACGAGGTACTTGCCGGAAAGATCGCGGACCTCGGCTCCCTCGACGGCGAGATTCTCGCCGACCTCGGCGATCTTGTCGCCGTCAATCAGGACGTCAACGACACCGTCAAGCTCGACGGACGGGTCGACGACGTGGGCATTCTTAAGAAGCAAGGCCATTATCGGCACCTCCAAGCAGCAGATACAGGATAGCCATACGCACGCAGATACCGGCGTAGACCTGCTCCAGGATGACGGAGCGTTGCGGGTGGTCGGCCATATAGGAGTCGAACTCGACACCGCGGTTGATGGGGCCCGGGTGGCAGATGATCGCGTCGGGCTTCATGAGCTTCTCGCGGTCCTTGGTCAGGCCGAAGAGCTTGTGGTACTCGCGAATCGTGGGGAACGGGGCGCCCTCGAGGCGCTCCTGCTGCACGCGCAGCATGTAGACGACGTCCAGCTCGGGCAGGACGGAATCGAGGTCGCTCGTCACGTGGTCGCAGCCCAGGACCTCGGGCGCCGGCGGCAGCAGCGTGCCGGGGGCGACGGCGTAGGTCTCGCAGCCCATGATCTTAAGGGCGGGGATCAGCGAGCCGCAGACGCGGGAGTGCGCGATATCGCCGACGACGGCGACCTTCAGACCGTGGAAGTCACCCTTGTGCTCCCAGATGGTGTACAGGTCGAGCAGGGCCTGCGTGGGGTGGTTGTGCTTGCCGTCACCGGCGCAGATGACGCTCGCGGGCGAGTTCTGCGTGACGATGTAGGGAGCGCCGGCGTGCTTGTCGCGCACAACGATGCAGTCGATCTTATAGGCGTTGAGGGTCTCGACGGTATCGACGAGGCTCTCGCCCTTGACCGTGGAGGTCGAGGAGCCGCCAAAGTTGAGGCTGTCGGCCGAAAGACGCTTCTCGGCGAGCTCGAAGGAGCTACGGGTGCGCGTCGAGGGCTCGTTGAACATGTTGACGATGGTCTTGCCCTTGAGCGTGGGGACCTTCTTGATCGCACGCTCGTTAACCTCGGAGAACGCCTTGGCGGTCTCGAGGATGAGCTTGATGTCCTCTTCGGAGTACTCGGTAATGTCGATCAGGTGCTTATGGTTGAACGCCACGGTACTACTCACCTCCCAGCGGCGCGGAGCCCACGTGGGAACCCGGCGCGACGTCGTTAATCTCGACGGCGGTGTGGCCGTCGACTTCCTTCATATATAGGTGCACGTTCTCCTCATGCGACGAGGGAACGTTCTTGCCGACAAAGTCCGGCGAGATGGGGAGCTCGCGGTGGCCGCGGTCAACGAGGACAGCCAGCTCAATGCGGTTCGGACGGCCCAGGTCCATGACGGCGTCGAGAGCGGCGCGAATGGTACGGCCCGTATACAGGATGTCGTCCACCAGCACGACGCGCTTGCCGTCGACGCTAAAGGGAATGTTGGTGGCGTGGATCGCGGGAGCGAAATTGGTCGCATAGTCATCGCGGTAGAAGCTAATGTCGAGGCTGCCGAGCGGAACGTCGACGCCCTCGATCTCCTTGATCTCCTCGGCGAGCTTCTTTGCCAGAAGGTCGCCGCGCGTGACGATGCCGACCAGAGCGAGGTCTTCACAGCCCTCGTTGCGCTCGAGAATCTCGTGCGCGATGCGGGTCATCGCTCGATTGACGGCGGTCTCGTCCATGATGACCGCCTTGGGGGAAGTCGTGCCCATCGATCTCCTTCCTCACATGTCTTGACTGCTGACACAGTCAAAAAAATAGATGCCCGACCGCTTAAAGCGGACCAGACACCCACAGGAAGGGCTGCTCTTTGGGCAGCTATGTAATTCCATGTGGGTATCTCGTACCCCTTTAATGGTCATGGGATAGTGTAGACAACCTCGAGCTTAATTGCGAGCATAAATACAGAGCAATCCGTAAACGGAGCCCAAAGCTCAATAAACCTATATATTTGTGGGACGAGCTTGAAAACGCACGCACGAGCTGGCATAATCCCCTCTGCTGCACGCAAATCGGATCTACGTCCAGGGCCGTGGCGTGAGCACTATCGCCAAAAGAGGAATATCTCTGTGTAGATTGCGCACAGGGAGCGACTTCTGTGCTATAGTTCAGGCTTGTTTGTTAACGCGACATGTTCGTTTGTCGCCCAAGGAGGGTCAGTTATGTCCAAAGTTTGCGAAGTTTGCGGTAAGCACCCCGTTGCCGGTCGCTCCATCAGCCACTCTCACCGCGTCACCAACCGTAAGTTCCGCCCCAACATCCAGCGCGTTTACGTCGTCGTCGATGGTCACCGTCGCAAGATGAACGTTTGCTCCACCTGCCTCAAGTCCGGCAAGGTTGTGCGCTCGTAAATAAGGTCTTACCAACAAGTACCTCGGACTCTCCGGGTCAAAGACCTCGCGTTCACATAGAACTTACCAAAGGCGCCCTCCCCAATGAGGGCGCCTTTTTGCACTCATTGGGGACAGACTTACATGAGTGTTTTCACGCATTTGGGACAGACATTACGCATGCCGGCAGCGGTTCGGCCCCTGCCTCACGCAGCCTCCCTCCAGCCTACGGTGGCCTTGGTCACGCTTGTAGCGCCGATGCCGGTGATACGGGCAATTTGCTTGACCGTGAGATGTGCCCGCCTGAGCCTCAGCAGACACGCATCACGATCGGGGCGTGGCAGGGCCTTGAGCAGCGCAGGATCTATGCTCGGAAGGACTTCGCGCGCAACGGAAAGAGCATCCTCATCGAGGATCCGTCGGCGTGGAAGAATCTCCTCTGACCAGATGCGCCCGGCAACTTCCTCGATATGCTCGCAATAGCAACGGGAACCTCCGACAATATCGAGCATAGGGGCCGCATCACAAATATCAAAGGGATCGTAGCCCAGCTGATATGCCTTGTAACTTGACCAGCGGTACGCCTCAAGTGAGTCGAGCGCACCTTTCACGGGATTGAGATGGATATAATCGAGCAGCTGCACTGCCTGCGTGTCCGACTCAACCGCGACCCGCGAATAGCGATTGTCAAAATGCTGAGCCTGTAACCTATTTATATCCAATGAGCGGCAATAACAGGCCCAGAACGGCAAAATGGCAAATCGATGTCTGTCCCAAATGAGTGAAAGCACTCATGTAAGTCTGTCCCCAATGAGCGGGGCGATACGCAAGGCAGATAGATTTAGTTGAAACGGTTCATTTGATTGAAGCGTTTTAGTTTGTCTTTTACGGGAATCTGCCCGTTCACCGAATTATTTCTTGCTATCATGCATCTTGTAGGGTAAATCTCCGATCGCAAGGAGACACAAATGGTGAAAAAGTCACCGGAAAACACTACTCCCGCCATCGTGGACAACGTGGAGGCGCTTGAGGCCAAACTCAAATCTATGCGTGAGGCCCAGGCTAAATTCGCTGAGTACACTCAGGAGCAGGTAGACAAGATCTTCTACGAGGCTGCTATGGCCGCCAACAAGGCTCGTATTCCTTTGGCCAAGCTCGCCATCGAGGAGACAGGCCGTGGCGTTCTCGAGGACAAGGTCATCAAGAACCACTACGCCGCTGAGTACATCTACAACGCTTACAAGAACACCAAGACCTGCGGTGTCATCGAGCGCGACGACGCTTACGGCATCACCAAGGTCGCCGAGCCGATCGGTATCGTTGGCGCTGTCATCCCGACCACCAACCCGACCTCCACGGCCATCTTCAAGACGCTCATCTGCCTGAAGACCCGTAACGCCATCATCATCTCCCCGCACCCGGCAGCCGCCAAGTGCACCATCGCCGCCGCCAAGCTCGTTCTCGACGCAGCTGTCAAGGCCGGTGCTCCTGAGGGCATCATCGGCTGGGTCGACAAGCCGTCCATCGAGCTGACCAACATGGTCATGCGCGACGTCGACATCATTCTCGCAACCGGTGGCCCGGGCATGGTCAAGGCTGCTTACTCCTCCGGTAAGCCCGCACTCGGCGTCGGCGCCGGCAACACCCCGGTCATCATCGACGATACCGCGGACATCAAGCTCGCCGTCAACTCCATCATCCACTCCAAGACGTTCGACAACGGCATGATCTGCGCTTCCGAGCAGTCCGTCACCGTCCTCGACTCCATCTACAAGGATGTCAAGGCTGAGTTCCAGCGTCGCGGCTGCTACTTCGTCAAGCAGGGTGCCGAGATGGACGCCCTGCGTGCCGCCATGTTCAAGAACGGCGCACTCGATCACCGCATCCCCGGCATGGCTGCCGCCAAGATCGCCGAGCTCGCCGGCATCGAGGTTCCCGCCAAGACCAAGATCCTGATCGCCGAGGTCACCTCCACCGATCCCGAGAAGGAAGAGTTCTCCCACGAGAAGCTCTCCCCGGTCCTCGCTATGTATCACGCCAAGGACTTCCAGGAGGCCGTTGACAAGGCAGAGCACCTCGTCCTCGCAGGTGGCCCGGGCCACACCGCCTCTCTCTACGTGCACCCGGCACAGAGCGAGAAGATCGCTAAGTTCCAGCACGTCATGAAGGCCTGCCGCATCGTCATCAACACCCCGTCCTCGCACGGCGGCATCGGTGACCTCTACAACTTCGGCATGAAGCCGTCTCTAACCCTGGGCTGCGGCTCCTGGGGTGGCAACTCCGTCTCCGAGAACGTTGGGGTGAAGCACTTGATCAACGTCAAGACCGTGGCAGAGCGCCGCGAGAACATGCTGTGGTTCCGCGCACCCGAGAAGGTCTACTTCAAGAAGGGTTGCACGCCCGTCGCACTCGACGAGCTCGGCACCGTAATGGGCAAGAAGCGCGCCTTCATCGTTACCGACCAGTTCCTCTTCAAGAATGGCAACACGCGTGCCATCGAGGCCAAGCTCGATGAGATGGGCATCGCTCACGACTGCTTCTACGACGTTGAGCCCGATCCCTCCCTGCAGTGCGCACGTCGCGGCGCCAAGCAGATGACGCTCTTCGAGCCGGATGTCATCATCGCCGTCGGCGGCGGTTCCGCAATGGACGCCGGCAAGATCATGTGGATGATGTACGAGCACCCCGAGGCGAACTTCGAGGACATGGCCATGGACTTCATGGACATCCGCAAGCGTATCTTCACCTTCCCCGAGATGGGCAAGAAGGCTTACTTCGTCGCCGTCCCGACCTCTTCGGGCACTGGCTCCGAGTGCACGCCGTTCGCCATCATCACCGACAAGGAGACCGGCATCAAGTGGCCGCTCGCCGACTACGCGCTGCTCCCCAACATGGCTATCGTCGACGCCGACAACTGCATGACCGCCCCGAAGGGCCTCACCGCAGCTTCCGGTATTGACGTCATGACCCACGCCATCGAGTCCTACGTCTCCATCATGGCTTCCGATTACACCAAGGGCCTCTCCGAGCGCGCCGCAAAGCTCGTCTTCGAGAACCTCCCGAGCTCCTTCACCAACGGTGCCAAGGATCCGCACGCTCGCGAGGAGATGCACAACGCATCCTGCATGGCCGGTATGGCATTCGGTAACGCCTTCCTGGGCCTCAACCACTCCATGGCCCACAAGCTCGGCGCTTTCCACCATCTGCCCCACGGCCTCGCAAACGCAGTCATCCTGACCCGCGTCATGCGTTACAACGCCGCCGAGGCTCCTGTCAAGATGGGAACCTTCTCTCAGTATCCTTACCCCAACGCGCTGCACAACTACGCCGAGATGGCTCGTTACTGCGGCATCGACGGCAAGGACGACCGTGAGGTCTTCGAGAACTTCATCACCAAGCTCACCGAGCTCTGCGACTTCATCGGTGTCAAGCACACCATCGCTGAGTACGGCGTTGACGAGAAGTACTTCCTCGACACCCTCGACGAGATGACCGAGCAGGCATTCAACGACCAGTGCACCGGCGCTAACCCGCGCTACCCGCTCATGAGCGAGATCAAGGAGCTCTACCTGGACGCCTACTACGGCCGAGAGCCTCAGGATTACGCCGTCTGCTAGTTCTAGCACGGTTTTTAACGGCGGGGGTGCACGGGTGTTTCACACACCCCCGCCGTCGCTTCTATCGCATCGTTGAAAGGATGCAACCATGCTGCTACCCGATTCCAAGACCGAGCTCGTCCGCCGTGGCAACAAGGTCGTTTACGACCTGGGCGACAAGATCGTCAAGGTCTTTAACGAGACCAAGCCCGTCTCCGACGTGTTCAACGAGGCTTTGAATCTTGCCCGCATCAATGAGTGCGGCATCCGCAGCCCCAAGGCGCTCGAGGTTTCCCAGCTCGAGAACGCCAACGGCTGGGCGCTCGTGACCGAGAAGGTTCCGGGCACCACCCTTGCCGAGAAGATGACTGCCGAGCCCCAGCGCTTTGGTGAGTACCTCGAGATGTTCGTCGACCTCCAGATCGAGATCCACGGCTACACCTCCCCGCTGCTCAACCGTCAGCGCGACAAGTACGCCCGCATGATCGACAGCCTTGATCAGCTCAATGCCACCACGCGCTACAACCTTCAGGAGCGTCTGGACGGCATGACCAAGGAGTTCAAGGTCTGCCACGGCGACTTCAACCCCTCCAACGTCATCGTCGGCGACGACGGCCAGCTCTATGTGTGCGACTGGGCACACGCCACCCAGGGCTCGCCTGCTGCCGACGTTGCCACCACCTACCTGCTCTTTGCCCTCAACAGCAAGGATCAGGCTGAGGCCTACCTGGAGCTCTACTGCGACCGCGCCGACATGCCCATGCAGGTCGTGCGTCAGTGGACGAGCATCGTCGCCGCTTCCGAGCTCGCTCGTAAGCGCAACGTGAACGATGAGTTCCTGAAGAACTGGATCGACGTCGTCGATTATCAGTAATATCTGAGCGATTTATTTCGCATCGGAGGCACAAGGAAAACCCCGCAGCTCCCATGGGCTGTGGGGTTTTCCTTTTAGATATCGAGGATGCCACAAGATAAAAGGACGGCCCCGCATCTCCCCGATCTGGAGAAATGCGGGGCCGTCCCGTATATCGAACTACAAGCGAAATCGTCGATTAACGGCGTGCTGCCTTCACAAGCTCGGCGACCTTGGCGACGACCTCGTCGATCGCCACATCCTCGCGCTCACCCGTGGCACGGTCCTTGAGCTCAACGGTGCCATTCTTAAGGCCACGCTTACCCAGAACGACCTGATACGGGAAGCCCATAAGGTCGTTGTCGGCAAACTTAAAGCCGGGACGCTCGTCGCGGTCGTCGACGACAACCTCGATACCCTCGGCGCACAGGCCATCAACGATCTGCTCGCAGACGGTAGCGCACTCCTCCTTCTTGGGATCGAGCGGAATCACCGCGACCTCGTACGGGGCAACGGAGACCGGCCAGACGATACCGTGCTCGTCGTTGTGCTGCTCCACGACGGCAGCGAGCGAGCGGGACACACCAACGCCGTAGCAGCCCATGATGAGCGGCTTCTCCTTGCCGTCCTCGTCCATAAAGGTGGCACCCATGGCCTCGGAATACTTGGTGCCCAGCTGGAAAACCTGAGAGACCTCGATGCCGCGGGCAGCGGAGAGCGGCTTGCCGCAGTGCGGGCAGGGGTCGCCGGCGACAACGGTGACCAGATCGGCCCACTCATCGACGGTAAAGTCGCGCTCGGGGCAGGCGCCGGTAAAGTGATAATCGACCTCGTTGGCACCGCAGGCCCACTGCTTGGAATCGCGCAGGCTCTCGTCGCACACCAGACGAATGCCATCGGGCAGGTTAACCGGTCCGATAAAGCCCTTGTGCAGACCGTTCGCCTGAAGCTCCTCGTCGGTCATCATGCGATAGCCCTTGCCAAAGACGTGCTCGGCCTTGCAATCGTTGAGCTCGTGATCGCCCGGAACAATGGCCACGACCGGCTTGCCCTCGGCGTCGATGAGCGCCAACGACTTGCGCGTGCCGTTCTCGGGGAACCCAAAGAACTTAGCAACTGCCTCAATGGTGCCCATGCCCGGAGTCTCAACCTTGGTGAGCGTACCGTCACCAGGACCCTCGGTCACGACGACCTTGGTGCTTGCCGCCTCGTCATCGGCAGCAAAGCCGCAATCGTCGCAGTAGACGAGCGAAGCCTCGCCGGCGTCGGCCAAAGCCATGTACTCGACGGAGGTATCGCCACCGATCTCACCGGAGTCGGCAACAACGGGCAGGGCCTTGATATAGCAGCGCTCACAGATGTTAGCGTAGGCCTGCTTCATCTTGTCATACTCCTCCTGCAGGCTCTCCTGCGTGGCGGAGAAGCTGTAGGCGTCCTTCATGATGAACTCGCGACCGCGCATCAGGCCAAAGCGGGGGCGGAACTCGTCGCGGAACTTATCCTGGATGTGGTAGAGGTTAACGGGTAGCTGCTTGTAGGAGCGCAGCTCATTGCGCACCAGGGCCGTGACGGTCTCCTCGTGCGTGGGGCCCAGGACGAACTCGCGACCATGACGGTCGTCAAAGCGCACAAGCTCCTTGCCATAGGCGTCGATGCGGCCGGACTCGCGCCACAACTCGGCGTCGACCATGATAGGCATCATAAGCTCCTGGGCGCCGGCAGCGTCCATCTCGTCGCGCACGATGTTCTCGATCTTACGGATCGAGCGCCAGGCAAGCGGCAGGTAGGAATACAGGCCGGCGGCCTCCTTGCGGATCATGCCGGCACGGAGCAGCAGGCGGTGACTGGCGAGCTCAGCGTCCGCCGGATCCTCTTTAAGCGTCGGCGCATAGAGCTTAGACATATACATTGCTCGGGTCATTTATTTCTCCTCAATAAGCTTGTCGACCTCTGCCATAAGCGCGTCGACAATTTGGTCCTCAGCTACTTTACCAATGATCTGGCCATGCGAAAAGAGCAAGGCCTGACCACGTCCGCAAGCAACGCCCAGGTCGGCATCAGAAGCCTCGCCGGGGCCATTGACCGCGCATCCCATAACGGCGATCGAAAGCGGCGCGGAGTAGTTCTTAAGCCGCTCGGTGACCTCCTCGGCGATGGGAATGAGGTTAACCTGGCAGCGGGCGCACGTGGGGCACGAGACAATCTCGGGACCACGACGACGCAGGCCCAGCGACTGCAAAATTCCCCAGGCGACCGGCGGCTCCTCAACCGGATCGGCCGTGAGAGAGACGCGCATGGTGTCACCGATACCCTCAGACAGCAGAATACCAAGGCCCACCGAGCTCTTAATGGTGCCCTGAAGCTTGGTACCCGCCTCGGTTACGCCCAGGTGAAGCGGAACGTGGGGAATCTCACGCGACAGGGCTCGATAGGTATCGAGCGTCGTTTGCACGCTATGGGCCTTGGCCGAAAGCACAATGTTCGTAAAGCCGCGGTCCTCAAAGTGCTTGACGAAGCGCTCGCTCGACATCACGAGCTTTTCGGGCTGCGTGAGGTCTTCGCGCTCGGCGATATCCTGCTCAAGCGAGCCCCAGTTCACGCCAATGCGAATCGCGCACCCAGCGGCGCCCGCGGCATCGATCACGGCATCGACCTTGGCCCAATCGCCAATGTTGCCGGGATTGATGCGGAGCTTGGCGGCACCGGCCTCCACAGCGCCAATGGCCAGCTTGTGGTTAAAGTGGATATCGGCAACGATTGGCACCGGAGACTCGGCACAGATGGTGCGGAAACCCTCAAGCGCGGCCTCGGTGGGCACGCTCACACGCACGATATCGCAGCCAGCCTGCGCCAACGCGCACACTTGCGCAAGTGTTGCCTGGGCATCAGCGGTATCGGTGCAGGTCATGGATTGGACCACCACCGGCGCACCGCCACCGATCTGCACACCGCCCACATGCACGGGGCGCGTCAAATCGCGAGGCAAAGGATGGGATAAAGACAATCCAAACACTCCCCTACAGAATAAATCGAAGGATGTCGGAACGAAGCATATAGACAAACAGCAGCGCAAAGAGCGCGATGCCCGCATAGCTCACAATCGTCTGGACCTTGAGCGGAAGCTCGCGGCCAGCAATCTTTTGAATGATCTCGATGACCAGCTTGCCGCCATCGAGTGGTGGGATGGGCAGCAGGTTCATAAAGCCAAGCGAGAACGAAATGAGGGCGGCAAACGAAAGGAACGTGGCAGGGCCGGCAGCAGCAGCCTGTGAAGACATAACGCTAATGCCCACAATCGAAGAAGACTGATCGAGAATCTCCATCGTATGCTGCGGCTGGAGCAGGCGCATCACGCCCTCCGCTGTCTGCACGACATAGGAGAACGAAAGGCGAGCCGACGTGATGGGGTCTAAACGGACCACCTGCGTAGAGGCATACACACCTAGGCGCTCGTCCTCTTTGAGCGCAACCGAGGTCGAATGCTGCTTGCCGTCGCGCTCATACTCAATGGCGATATCGTCCTTACCGGCGGCCTTGCCGATGGCATCGTAAACGTCCATCCAGGTAGAGCACGATACTCCGTCAACCGAAAGGATCGCGTCGCCGCCCTCGATACCCGCCTTGGCGGCAATAGACCCCTCGTCAACCTGACCAATCACGTTGGTATCCATCGGCACGGTGACACCCGCAATAGAGTAGATGCTCATAAGCAGCAAAAAGCCCGTCAGGATATTGACGAGAATGCCCGCGAGCAGCATAAAGGCGCGCTTGAGAAAACCCTGGCCCAGATAAGTGTGCGAGCGCTCTTGCGCCAAGAAATCAGCCTCGCCGCACGGCAGCTCCCACACATCGCCCTCGGTAGTCGCATGCTCTCGATCGAAACGACGGCCGTCAAAGGTGGTGTAACCCGCCGCGTCTCGCGGCAGCGTCTGATACTTGGTGGGATAGTAGCTCGGCGAGGGCTTCTCCCCTTCCTCATACCAAGGCGCGATAGAGCCCCAACCCAAGAGCAAGGCGCATGCCTCGAGCACAACCTCCTCGGATAGCTCGAGCTCGACAGCAAGGTCGGCCACGGTCACGCGACCATGACGATAGATAGCCGCGAGCACGCGATCGGCGCAGGAGACATCGGTCGGATCCATACCGCAGATGGCAGCGTAGCCACCCAGCAGCAGCGGGGTCACGCCAAACTTGGTTCCAATGCGACGCGACGTGTAATGGATGTCAAAGCGGCACGGCAGGCCCAAAAAGAACTCGGTCACACGGACGCCGCAGGCACGCGCCGCCAAAAAGTGGCCGCCCTCGTGCAAAAACACGAGGACGGAAAGCATCAGCAGGCCCCAAAAGACCGATGAGAGAACGCTCAGAACAGTATCCATAAAACGAAAAAGCAATCCTTATGGGTTAGGAACGGGTTGCGGCGAGCACCTGCGCAGCCTTTTCACGCGCCCACGCATCGATGTCGCGAAGCTGCTCAAACGAATCGACCGCCTGCATATCGTGGGCATCCATGCAGGATTCCACAATGCGATCGATATCGGTAAAGCTACAGCCATCGTGCAGGAAGGCATCGACGGCGACCTCGTTGGCGGCATTGAGCACGCACGGCATGGTGCCACCCGTCTTGCCGGCACGTTCGGCCAGTGCCAGACAGCGGAAGGTATCCATGTCGGCAGCATCAAACGTGAGCTGCCCCAGCTCGCGGAAATCGATACGAGGCGCCGGGGTATCCCAACGCTCGGGATACGAGAACGCGAACTGGATGGGAATACGCATGTCGGAAGCACCGAGATGCGCCATCACGGAGCCGTCGGCAAACTCGACCATAGAGTGAATCTTGGACTGACGCTGCACGACCACGTAAATGAAATCGAGGTCGCAGTTAAACAGATGCATGGCCTCAATGCGCTCTAGGCCCTTGTTCATGAGGGTGGCGGAGTCGATGGTGATCTTGGCACCCATGGCCCACGTGGGATGTGCGAGGGCATCGGCACGCGTCACGCGATTGAGCTCGTCGCGCGTACGGCCAAAGAACGGACCGCCCGAGCAGGTAAGCCAAATACAATGAGCCTCGCGCGGGTCCTCCCCCAGATAGCACTGGTAGATGGCGGAGTGCTCAGAGTCGACTGGAATAAGCTGGCCCGGTTGTGCCAACGGCATAAGCAAGTCGCCACCGACGACGAGGGACTCCTTGTTGGCAAGGGCAAGGCGCTTATTCGAGGTCAAGGCCGCATGGCTCGCCTCGAGACCGGCGGCGCCCACAATAGCAACGAGCACGCAGTCGACATCGTCGCGACGCGCGAGCTCGCAAACCGCCTGCGCGCCAACGCCGAGCTTCGTTCCCTCGGGCAACTCCTGCAGCACGGCGTCATCGCCGTGAGCGACATCGGCCACGGCAACCGCCGGAACCGAGAACTCGCGGGCAGCGGCAACGAGCTCAGAGGTGCTGGAATTAACGGACAGCGCCGTCACCTGCAGGCGATCAGCATGCTGACGGCACACATCGAGTGCCTGGGTGCCGATAGAGCCCGTACAACCCAGGATGGCAACACGGAGGCGTCCATCGGGGCCATACGTCGTCTGGAATGACATTACAGCACGCCTCCGATCATCAGCATCAGCTGCGCGGTGATGCAGCCAAAGATAAGCGAGTCGCTACGGTCGAGCATGCCGCCATGGCCCGGGATAAGGTTGCCGGAATCCTTGACGCCCACGCCACGCTTGATGCGCGACTCGATAAGGTCGCCGATAACGCCCAAAATGGACACGACCACGCCGCACAGCAGCGCATAGGGCAGGCTGAGCTTGTAGAAGTGCGTCGCCCACAGAATGAGCCAAATCAAAACCGAGCCCAGGATGCCGCCGACAAACCCCTCCCAGCTCTTTTTGGGAGAGATCTTGGGAACCATCTTGTGCTTGCCGATACGGCTGCCCACAATGTAGGCAAACGAATCGGAGACCCAAAGGGACGCGCAAACGCCCACTGAAAGCAGGGCGCCGGCAAAACCGGGCACGGCATCGCGCAGCAGCACGATAGCCGACAGCATAAAACCGGTGTAGATGGGACCCATGAGCGTCACGGCCACATCAGAGATGCGGGTACGCGGCGACCAGACATACCAAATGCCCACAGCGAGCATCAGGGCAAAAAGCAGGGCATTCAGCAACATCGAATCGCCCAACGCCGACAGCGGAAAGAGTACGGCGGCAGCGATACCCATGCGCTCGTTAGCCATCTTGCCATCGAGCCTCGTCATACGGAAAAACTCATAACAGCACAGACCGCTCATGACGGAAACAAAGATGGCCGTGGGCACGATACCCAAAACCAGGCACAGGATAAAGACAACGGCGTAGACGATACCGGCGGCGGCACGGGTAATAAAGCCCGCCAGCCACGAACCGGTGCCGCTCTTCACTGCAGGCGTTCCCGCAGTGGCAGCTTTGCGCGCAGGCGTCTTGGGAGCAGATGCCTTGGGACGATCGGACACGATTAAGCCTCCTCGGTCTTGCTCAGTCCACCAAACCTACGGTCACGGCCCTGATAGGCCAAAATGGCGTCGACAAGGCCCCAACGATCAAAGTCGGGCCAATAGGTATCGGTGACGTAGAATTCGGAATAAGCCACCTGCCACAGCAGATAGTTCGAAAGGCGCAGCTCACCAGAAGTGCGAATCACAAGCTCAGGATCGGGAAGGCCGGCGGTATAGAGGTGGGAAGCCACCATGTCGTCATCAATTGCGCCAGGATCGATCTTACCGGCGGCAGCGTCGAGTGCGATCTGACGGACAGCGCGGGTAATCTCGGCACGCGCGCCGTAGTTGACGGCAAGCGCCAGCGTCATGCCGGTGTGATTGGCGCACTCGGCAAGACCGCGTTCAAAAACGTCGCGGGTCTTCTTGGGCAGCGCGGAAATGTCACCCAAAAAGACAACGCGCACGTTTTCGCGCTTCAGAAGCGGCAGCTCGTCGATAAACGTCTTGGCAAACAGGTGCATCAAGACGTTGACCTCATGCTGCGGGCGGTTCCAGTTTTCGGTAGAAAACGCATAGGCCGAAAGCACGTCGACGCCCAGACGCACGCAGGCGGTAATAATCTCACGAAGGGAGACGATACCCGCCTTGTGGCCCTCGGTGCGTGCAAGACCGCGCGATGTGGCCCAACGACCATTGCCGTCCATGATGCACGAGATATGGTGCGGAATGTTATTGAGGTCAAGGTCGGAAAAACCGACGCCCGCAGGGGCGTCGGCAAAGTACTCGACCAGTTTATGCTCGTCGTATTGCACCTTAGATCTCCATGACCTCGGCTTCTTTTTCCTTCAGAAGCTCCTCGACCTTGGCGACATACTCATCGGTGTGCTTCTGGACCTTGGCCTGCTCGCGACGGACATCGTCCTCGGTGAGCTCCTCATCGCGCTCGAGCTTGTTGTTGAAGTCGCGACGGATGTTACGGATAGACACCTTGGCCTGCTCGGCGTACTCGCGGCACTCCTTGACGAGCTCGCGACGGCGCTCCTCGGTGGGAGCCGGGAACGGCAGACGAACGACGGTGCCATCGGAGTTGGGGGTAATACCCAGATCGGAAGCGCCGATGGCCTTGACGATAGCGTTGATGAGTGCCTTGTCCCACGGCTCGATGAGCAGCATGTGGGCCTCGGGGGTCTTGACGGCGGCAACCTGCGTGACCGGCGTGGGAACACCGTAATAATCGACGGTGATGTCGGACAGAATGTTGGCATTGGCGCGGCCGGTACGGACCTTGGAGAAGTTATGCTTGAGGGACTCGAGCGACTTGTCCATATGGGCGGTGATGTTCTCTGCCATGCTTAATCCTCCTGATAGACGAGCGTGCCGACGGGCTCACCCGAAAGCGCGCGCTTGACGGTGTCCTCGCCATCGATGTTGAGGACCAAAATCGGCATACGGTTATCCTGGCACAGTGCCGTAGCCGTGGAATCCATAACCTGCAGACCGCGGACGAGCACCTCGTGATAGGTAATCTTGTCAAAACGGACGGCAT
>CABUUJ010000014.1 GCA_902494715.1 uncultured Collinsella sp. | reverse complement strand
TCAAAGTGGTCCCGGTCATTGTCTCAATCTGTAACATCTAGACCGATATTTCCCTTCTAACTGTTACAGATTGAGATAAATGGACGGACCCTCAACCTTCCGTCTTGATCTGTAACAGTTAAAAGCGGAATAACCGTCTTGGTGTTACAGATCGAGACAAACTCGGGAATGAGACGAATACCGTGCCCGACAACCTATCAAAACAAGAAACGGGCTCTGTCCCATATAGAGACAGAGCCCGAAACTCTCATGGAGCCAGTGACAGGAATCGAACCCGCAACCCACTGATTACAAATCAGTTGCGCTACCGTTGCGCCACACTGGCACACTTGGCGCTCTCGCGCGAAGCCAATTAAGAATAAAGGAATTACGGACGGGGCGCAACAGACCCTTCGACCGACCACATCTCAAAACCCTTCGTCAGAACGAATAGTTTTAATTACAATGGAATAGATAAAACTATTCGTTCTAACGAAGGGTTTCGCGATGCTTACTACCAAAGAAGCCGCCGAGCTGCTCGGCATCACTCCGCGCAGGGTGCAGGAGCTCATAAAAAACGGAGCACTTGAGGCCCGCAAGGCTTCTGGTGTATGGCTCATCGACAAAGACAGCGTCGACACGCGACTCCGCTCTGTGACCAAAACGGGGGGACGTCCCCGCCGCGGCCACGGTAAGAGCGAGATCGCGTTCACCCTCATGAACCGCACGTACGAAGTCGCTCAGCTGGTCTACAGTACATCGCGAAAAGACTTTACCCACATCGGTGCCGACATCGATTACGCCCACGCCCCTATTGGAGTATTTGGCCCTAATAGCCCCATATCGCTAGACTCCTTCCGCATCTGGTGGCGCGGCCGCGGTATCCCGCTCGCACGCATTGGGCTAGCCTCCCTGCTTGCAGAAGCCGCAGTCGATGTTCCCGATGAACTCGTCCAGCGAAATCTCGGCCTCTCCTTATCCGACCAGTATTGGATTAGGCCCCAAGGTTCCGGTCTCACCTGGGAGGATATCAACTTCTTCAATAACGCCTTTGATGACGTCTCGCTGTCCATTGCACCCTTTGCCCCAGAGGGAAAAGCGGCTGCCGCAAAGCCCGATAACACCTCGGACGGCAATCTTCAAAAGTACTGGACGTGCGAGGGCGAACGTCGAATTCTGCATAAGGCAGGAGCGCACCTGGACCAGGAACCTTATAACGAGCTGGTGGCGACCGCGCTCCACCGTCGCATCCTAAACGCCTGCGATTATGTGCCTTACTCGCTCGAGGGCACGGGCACTTCCGCCCTGAGCACATGCGATGTCTTCTTAACTGATGAAGAAGAGTATGTCCCTGCGTTCTATGTAAACCAGCACGCAAACGCAGATGAACGGCTAACCGACTACGAGCGATATGTAGCAAACTGCGAGGAGCTCGGGGTGACAGGCGTCAAGGATGCCCTTGACCGCATGATCGTATGTGACGACATCATTGCCAACTACGATCGTCATTGGCGCAACTTCGGCCTCGTGCGAAACGTAAACACGCAAGCTTGCAGACCTGCCCCCATCTTCGATTCGGGCTCATCGCTCTGGTGCAACATATCACTAGAGGAGCTTAGGGCGGGAGAGCACAGTTTTACCAGCGCACAATTTCATTCAAGCCCCGCCAAACAAATGTTGCTCGTCGAGGACATGGGCTGGTTTGACTGCGACAAACTCGAAGGCTTCGTTGACGAGGCAATCGAGATTCTGTCTAAAAACGATGCTCTAGCAGCGAGACTACCTTATCTAAAAGAGGCGCTAACGTGGCGCCTCGAAAGAATGATCGACATCGCTGAATGGAGTTAGCAAGGCAGCATTGCCCCGCCAACTCCCCTACCGTCCGCGCAACGCCTTGAGCTTGGCCAGGGTATCGGGGCTCAGGCGGCTGCCCAGAGTCATCTTGATCTGCGGAGCTTCCTCTGCCTCGTGAACGTCGTTATCGATCTGTTTGATCTCGTCCACCAGCATACGGCTCGAGATGCGCGTGACGCCCTTGCCCATGACGACGGCCTGTATTGTGCCGTCACTCGATACCACGGAGCACGCGCGGCCTTCCTCGCGCGCCTCGATGCAGAGCTTCTGCACCACGGTATCGGCAGAGACGCCCGTCGGTGAGAACTCGATACGCACGCCGCGGGCCGGCAGGTTGGGGCGCTCGCTGGAGATATTGCCCGCGCCGTCGAACACGACTACGGCCTCGTAGCGGCCCTGGGCAAACGCCGCCACGTCGTTGATGAGCGCAGTGCGCGCCATATCGTGGACGTCACTGGAATACGGATCGTCGGAATGGTCGTACACGAGCTTTTCGTAGCGCGGCGTGCAGTGGATCACGTTGTAACCGTCGACCACCAGCAGCTCGGGCTTATTGGAGTGCACCGTCGAGACTGGGTCGGCGATAGCCTGCGCAAACGCATTGCCGCCCACGCCGTAGGTCGCGGCCGAAACAATCGGCTTGGCCGAGCCCTCGCCAAAGCGCTTGGCCTTGGACTTGGCACGGTTCTTTTTGGACATGCGCTACTCCTCCCCCATGAGCTCGCCGGCGTTGCGGCGCAGCCACTCAAAGCAGAGGGCCGTAGTCGCCTGGGCAACATTGAGGCTCTCGGTCATGCCGCGCTGGGGAAGCTTGGTCAAAAAGTCGCATTTCTCGAGCACCAGACGCGAGATGCCGTCGCCCTCGGAACCCATGACGAGTGCCACGCGGCCCTCGAAGGGGGCATCCCAGCAGCTGCCCTCGGCGTGCTCAGAGGCACCGCCCACCCAAAAACCGGCGGCTTTGAGGTCATCGAGCGCACGAGCGATATTGGGGACCTGCGCGATGGGCAGATGCATAACGGCGCCGGCAGAAGTCTTGTAGCTACCCACCGTTACGCCGGCGGCTCGTTTGTTGGCGATGATGACGCCCGCTGCGCCCACAACCTCGGCAGAGCGCACGATGGCGCCAAAGTTACCGTCGTCGGTCACATGGTCGAGCACAACGACAAGCGCCGGACCGTCGCCCGCGCGGTCGAGGATGTCGGCGACATCGGCATAGGGGAAGTTGCCAACCTCGAGCGCGATGCCCTGGTGAGCGCCATGGCTCGACAGTGCGTCGAGCTGCGCGCGCGGCACATACTTAATGCGGACGCCCGCGGCGTTGAGGTCATCGACCAGACGCGACAGGGCGGCATCGCGCTCCCCGCCCTCGGCAATGAGCGCGCACTTGATGGGAAAACCGGTACGCAGCGCCTCGGCGGCAGCACGACGGCCTTCGATAAACTCACCCTTGGGAGCCTGGACAGCGTCGCGGCCACGCTCGCGCTGCGGACGTGCAGCCTGGGTACGATCTCGCTGGCCCTTGGGAGCGGCAGCGCGGTCGTTGCGGTGAATCGGACGCGAGCCAGAAGCGGCCTGCTTGCCGCCACGAGGCGCACGCTTGCGATTGTCGGCCATAAAGCGGCCTCCTTAAATAGATAACGAACAAGAATCGACCGTCCGAGCCACGGCACCTTGCCTTTCAATCGTCAGGCATGACCACCAGGTCGATGCCCTCCTCTTTCAAGGCAATCCGCCGCACCTCGAACGGTCGACAAATACTAGAGGGTCTTAATACGAGTACCCGCGGCCGTATCCTCAATGGTGAGGCCCAGGTCCTTGAGCTGGTCGCGGATGGCGTCGGCCAGATCCCAGTTCTTGGCGGCACGGGCCTCGGCGCGGGCCTCGAGAATCTTGGCAGCAGCCTCGTCCACGTCGTCGCCCGTGTAGGCGACCAGGCCGGCGGCAACGCCCAGCAGGCCCAGCGGCAGCTCGACCTTGGGCTCGGGAAGCTCGACGCCAAACGTATCGAGCAGCTCGACCAGCGTACCGGCGGCGGCCAGGGCAGCGGCCTTGTCGGCAGCATCGCCCGCCTGCTCCAGGTACTGGTTGCACTCGGTCACAAAGCCAAAGACAGCACCCATGGCACCGGCGGTGTTAAAGTCGTCATCCATGCACTCCTTAAAGGTGGTGCGGGTCTCGGCGGCCTTGGCGGCAAACGCCTCGGCAGCCGCTTCGTCGGCATCGGCCGTCGCGTGGTTCGCGGCCCAACGCAGGTTCTCGACCGTACCGGCGATACGCGTGAGCGAGTTCTCGGCACCCTCCAGGCGCTCCCAAGAAAAGTCGAGCGGCGAGCGATAGCTCGTCTGCAGCATCAGCAGGCGCAGGGCGGCAGCGGAGTGCTGCTCGAGGACCTCGGCCAGCGTAAAGAAGTTGCCGAGCGACTTGGACATCTTCTCGCCGTCTACCAGCAGCATGCCCGTGTGCATCCAGGTGTTGGAGAAGCCCTGGTGCCAGGCGCAGGTGGCCTGGGCGCACTCGTTCTCGTGATGCGGGAAGGCAAGGTCGGAGCCGCCGCCGTGGATGTCGATCGGAGTGCCCAGGTAGCGATGCACCATGGCGGCGCACTCGGTGTGCCAACCGGGACGGCCCTCGCCCCAGGGGCTCGGCCAGCTGGGCTCGCCGGGCTTGGCGGCCTTCCACAGGGCAAAGTCGAGCGGGTCGTTCTTGTCCTCGTTCTCCTCGATGCGCGCGCCAACCATAAGGTCGTCGATGTTGCGGCCCGAGACCTGACCATAGTTGGGATCGCTGCGCACGGCAAAGTACACGTCGCCGTTATCGGCTGCGTAAGCGTGGCCCTGCTCGATAAGCGTCTTGATCATGGCGATCATGGGGCCGATCTCCTTGGTGGCGCGGGGGCGCACATCGGGATCGAGCACGTTGGCGGCGCGCATGACGCCGATGAACTTGTCAGAGAACTCCGTCGCGACCTCGGCGGCCGTACGGCCCTGCTCGTTGGCGCGCTTGATGATCTTGTCGTCGACATCGGTGAGGTTCTGGGCGAACGTGACCTCATAGCCGCTCGCGATGAGCCAACGGCGGATCACGTCAAAGCTGATGAACGTGCGGGCATTGCCGATGTGGATGTTGTCATAGACCGTGGGGCCGCACACGTACATGCGGACCCTGCCGGACTCGATGGGCTGGAACTCTTCCTTTTTATGGGTAGCGCTGTTGTAGATACGCATTCGTTACTCCTTAACGGTTTTCTGTAGCAGGCAGACGGCCCAGGCGCCAATTCCCTCGCCTTGGCCTTCCCAACCGAGCTTTTCGGTCGTAGTGGCGGCAACGCCCACGTTTTCGACGTCAACGCCCAGGGCATGGGCAAGGTTGGCGCGCATGGCATCGCGGTGCGGGGTGATCTTGGGTTGCTGACAGGCAATGGTGCAATCGGCATCGACAAACTCAAAGCCCAGCTCGCGCGCATAGTCCATCACGCGAGCGAGCAGCACCATCGAGTCGGCGCCCTCATAGGCAGGATCGGTGTCGGGGAACAGTTTTCCAATGTCTCCCCCGCGGCAGGCGCCCAGAATGGCATCGGCCAGCGCGTGCGCGAGCACATCGGCATCCGAGTGGCCCAGCAGACCGCGCTCGTAGGGAATGTCGACACCGCCGATAATACATCGACGCCCCTCCACCAGACGGTGAACGTCGTAGCCATGACCAATGCGCAGGTTACTGAACATGGGGAAGGTCCTCTCCCTCGGCCATGCGGCCGAGCAGAATCGCGGTTACGGGACGCAGGTCCTCGGGCACCGTCACCTTAAGGTTATCGCGCGGGCTCTGGACGCAGCGGACACGCCCACCCATGCGCTCGACCAGCGACGAATCGTCCGTGCCGATAAAGCCCTCAGCAATCGCCGCGGTGTGGGCGCGCTTCATGGCGTCGACGCTAAAGATCTGCGGCGTCTGTGCGGCCCAATAAAGTTCGCGCGGCGGCGTCTCGACGATATTATCGCCGTCGACGATCTTAAGCGTGTCGATCGCGGGCTGGCCGCACACGACACCGTCGAGGGCACGGTCGCTCACGAGCACGTCGATAGCGTGATCGATGGCCTCGGTAGTAATAAGCGGACGAGCGCCGTCGTGAATGGCGACGTATTCAAAGCCCGCCGGAACCGCATGCACGCCGGCACGGGTGGAATCCTGGCGGGTATCGCCGGCATCGGCAAAGCTGATAGGCGTGTCATAGTCAAACGGGTCGATGGCCAGGCGGCGCATCTCGGCACGACGCTCGGCAGGGCAAACCACGACGATGTGGCCGACCCTTTCGACCCGATCAAATGCGCGGATGGACCAGCTCATAAGCGGACGACCCGCTACATTGACGAGTTGCTTGCCACCGGGGTTACCAAAGCGCTGGCCGCTGCCACCGGCAACGACCACGGCGCATACGGGCGCCATTATGCGTTCCCCTGTTTGGTGCCCTTCATGCGGTACAGGGAGTCCGCAAGAATGGCAGGGTTGTTAACGCCAAAGTCGCCCAAGCGCTCCGGATCCTCGCTGATGTCGTCCATGAGTTCCTGCAGCGAGCCGTACTCGTCGACAATCTTCTCGGCCACGCCGTCGCGCACGACGGACACGCGCGAAAGCGTGCGCAGGCCCAGCGGCGTCATGACAGAGTCCTCATCCAGGTCGTCATAACCCAGAACCGCCGCCACATGCTGTGGGTCGGACAGGTCCTTAGGCGTCATGCGAGCGAGCTCGGCGCGGATCTTCTCGGCATTGGCCTCGGAAGAGTCACTCGCGTAGTCGCGGATCATCAGGTCGTATTCGGTATCCATGCTGGAGCCGGCGAGCTGCTCGAGCTGCATCTGCACGAGCTTGCCCTGGTTACCCAGCTTGACGATACAATCCTTAAGCTCGGTCTTTGCCTGCTGCATGATCTCGAAACTCGAGAAAATGCCGGTGATGTCGGCGAGCGTAACGTAGTCATCGAGCTCGAGGGCCGTCAGACGCAGCAGAGAGCGGTCAAGCGACTGACGGGTGGTCTGGAGCGTGGCGACGAGTTGGTTGACCGAGCTCATGATGGTGGTGACAGGCTGGATCTCGTAGCTCTTACCGTGAACGTACACGTTGACGACGGCACGACGAGCCGAAACCGAGATCACGATGGCATCGGTGAGCACCGACATGCGAGCGGCAGTGCGGTGACGCATACCCGTCTCACTCGTGGCGAGCGAGGGATCGGGATTGAGGTGGAAGTTGGCGCGCAGGATCTGGGTGAGGTCGCCGTCGATGACGATGGCGCCGTCCATCTTGGAGAGCTCGAACAGACGGTTCGAGGTGAACGAAATGTTGAGCGGGAAGCCGTCGTTACCGGCAGCGAGCACGTTTTCGGTGTCGCCGACGCAGATAAGGGCGCCCAGGTGACCGGCGATGATCATGTCGAGGGCGGTGCGGATCGGCTGGCCGGGGGCAGTCAGGCGGATAGCCTGTTCCATACGCTTTTGCAGCTCGTTCTTATCCAAGGCATCGCTCCCATCGTATACGCTCCATAAACGTCAATAAGTTTCTCACGGTTTGCCCCTGTGACGCCCGCAAAATCCGATGCTTACAGAATGAGCGAACACCGCTTAGGTAGCCCATTTGGGACGGGGCTCTTTGACTGCTCATGTGGTAGCATCGGGTCTCATATAAATGAGGGAGTAGTCGTGTAATCGGGTTCGCCCGCAGAGAGGGAGCCAGACTATGGGACTCGCAGAGCTCGTGCTGCTCGCCGTTGGCCTTTCGATGGACGCCTTTGCCGTTTCCATCTGCAAGGGCCTTGGCATGAAGAGGATCGACCTTAAAGTCGCCGTGGTGCTCGGCCTGTTCTTTGGCGGCTTTCAGGCCGGCATGCCCGTAATCGGATGGGCGCTCGGCAGTCAATTCATGGGCATCATCGGACCCATCGACCATTGGATCGCCTTTATCCTATTGGCCTTTATCGGCGGCAAAATGTTGTGGGAGGCCTTTACCGAGGACGAGGATGAAGGCGACGGCAAGGATGCCGAAAAAATCGACCTGGGCGAATACCTGATCCTCGCCATTGCCACCTCAATCGACGCCCTGGCCGTGGGCATCTCGTTCGCCGCGCTTTCGGTCGACATCGTTCCCGCTGTATCGCTTATCGGCGTCACAACGTTTATCTTCTCCGTCGCCGGCGTAGCGATCGGCCACACCTTTGGCGCGCGCTACGAAAAACCCGCCACCATCGTGGGTGGCGTCGTGCTCATCCTCATCGGGCTTAAGATCTTGCTCGAGCATCTGGGGATCCTCGCGCTGTAACGAATAACGGCCGCCCGGCATTACGCCAGGCGGCCGTTTTCATAGGCAGCCGTTTTAGAGCGGCTTCACAGGCGACCTTTACGCGGCAAGGCGCTTGAGGACGTCGATAAGCAGCTCGTAGAAGCGCTCGGCAGAAGCGAGCTCCATGCTCTCGTCCGGGGTGTGGACATCGGAGAGCGTCGGACCCACGGCGATGGCGTCCAGGCCGTGCAGGGCCTCGGCAAACAGACCGCACTCAAGGCCGGCGTGAATGGACTCGATGCGCAGCTCGGAGCCAAAGAGCTCGCGATAGCTCTCGACAAAGACGTCGCGGACCGGCGAATGCTCGGCATAGCTCCAGCCGGGATACTCGAACTCAAACTTGGCGTCGAAGCCCAGGACATCGGCCAGCGTCTGCAGACGATCCTTGAACTCGTTCTGTAGCGAGGTGATCGAGGAGCGCGGGGACAGCATGATCTTGACCTCGTCGTCAGAAGTGGCAACCACACCGATGTTGGAGGAAACCTCGACGGAGCCGTCGGTGGCGACGTTGCGGCGAATCACGCCGTTAGGGGCAAGACGCAGGGCGCGGATGAGGGCAAGCGCGGACTTCTGGTCCATGGCCTCGACCTCGGCGTCGTCGGCAATCTCGACGGTGCAGGTAAAGCCGGGGTCGAAGACCTCGAGCTCGGCAGCGACGTCGGCGATGATGCCCTTTGCGATCTGGGCCGCGGCCTCGGCGGCAGCGTGGTCGGCGTAGACCAGAACAGCCTTGCACTCACGGTTGATGGCGTTGTCCTTGGTGCCGCCGTTAAAGCTAACGATGGCGGGCTCGCCGGCAACCATCAGGCGGTCGATGATGCGGGCCATGATGAGGTTGCCATTGCCGCGCTCCAGGTGGATATCGCTGCCGGAGTGACCGCCCAGCAGGCCGGAGATGTCGAGCGTGAGGGTGCTACCGGTCTTGTGCTCGCGCGCGATCGGGCAGGTGTAGGTAACAACGACGCCGCCGGCGCAGCTGACGGTGGCAACGCCCTCTTCCTCGGAGTCAAGGTTAATCATGGTGCGGGCGCTAATCTGGGACTTGTCGAGCGTCTCGGCGCCGACCAGGCCAGTCTCCTCGTCGGTGGTGAACACACACTCGAGAGCCGGATGGGCAATCGAATCATCGTTGAGCACGGTAAGCATCAGAGCGACGGCGATACCGTTGTCGGCGCCCAGAGTGGTGCCGTTAGCGGTGAGGACGCCGTCCTTGACGACCAGGTCGATACCGTCGGTCGTAAAGTCGTGCTCAACGGAACCCAACTTGTCGCACACCATGTCGATATGGCCCTGCAGCATCACGGTCGGGGCATTCTCGGCACCGGCAGATGCGGGCTTGCGAATGATGACGTTGTAGACCTCGTCCTGGTACACATCGAGGCCGCGCTCCTTGGCAAACGCAACCAGGAAATCGCTGATGCCCTTCTCGTTGCCAGACCCACGGGGGATCGCGCTGACCTCCTCAAAGAAATGGAACAGCTGGGCGGGCTCGTAGCCGGTAATCTTGTAGTCCATGGTGCCTCCTTGGCGCAACTGGTTAGACAGTAAGACATGCGACTTGTATATTCCCAGACTTTGCGTGCATAAACCAGTCGAAAACGCCGAGCGCCCTCGCATCATCGGCTAACGGTGGACCGTATAGCGTAACGGTCACAACTTCCGCAGCTCTACAAATCGAGGCGCCCTTTCCGGAGCGCCTCGATTGCGCGTATCAAATTGTCGCCACGCCCTACAGCGCGCCGGAACCGGCTTGCATCATGCCGCCGGGGTCCGAGCTCACGCCACTGCTCACAGGCGCGGCGTTTCCGGTGTGCGACGCCGCCGGAGCGGTATCGCCCCCGAGTGCACCCGCCGGGCGCGGTGCCGGAATCTCACCCGTGCCGTGGCTAAAGACAAACTTGCCGTCGACCACGTCGCACAGGACGGTATCGCCCTCGCCCCACTCGCCAGCCAGCAGTTCCTCGGACAGCGGATCCTCGATGAGCTTTTGGATGGCACGACGCAGCGGACGCGCACCGTTGGTGAGGTCGGTACCCTCCGCCACAATCTTGTCGTAGGCCGCATCGGTGAGCTTGATGTTCATGCCGTTGGCAATCAGGCGCTGACGCAGGTCGTCCACCAGCAGGTGCGCGATCTTGGTGAGGTTCTCGCCCGAAAGCTTCTGGAACACCACGATGTCATCGATACGGTTGAGCAACTCGGGGCGGAACAGGCGCTTGAGCTCGCCCATCGCACGGCCGCGAATCTCACTCGACGTGAGACCCTGCTCGCCGGTGGTGCCAAAGCCCACGCTCGCATCCTGCGCAATCGCGCGGGCGCCCACGTTGGACGTCATGATGATCACGGTATTGCGGAAGTCGACCGTCTTGCCCTGGCTATCGGTCAGGCGGCCCTCCTCCAGCACCTGCAGCAGGATGTTGAAGATATCGGGGTGCGCCTTCTCGATCTCGTCGAACAGCACGACCGAGTACGGATGGCGACGAACGGCCTTGGTGAGCTGGCCGCCCTCGTCGTGACCGACGTAACCCGGAGGGCTACCGATGAGCTTGGAGACCTCGAACTCGCTGCCGAACTCCGACATGTCGAAACTGATGAGCGCGTCCTTGCTGCCAAAGAGGTACTCGGCGAGTGTCTTGGCGAGCTCGGTCTTGCCTGTGCCAGTGGGACCCAGGAAGATAAAGCTGCCGCCGGGACGACGCGGGTCCTTGAGCGGCGAGCGACTGCGGCGCACGGCCTTGGCGACGGCCTCGACTGCCTCATCCTGGCCGATGATGCGCGTCTTGAGCACGCTTTCGGTCTGCAGCAGGCGCCGGCTCTCGCTCTCGGTGAGCGAGGAAACCGGCACGCCAGAGGTCACGGACACGATGTCGGCAATCTGACTCACGTCGATGGTGAGCGGGCTGGCGTCGAGCTCGGCGGTCCAGGCGGCCTTGGCCTCGGCGAGCTCAATCTCGGCGGCCTTCTGCTGCTCGGTGATCTCGGCGGCCTTGTTCATGTCGTCGCTCTCGGTGGCCTCCTGCGCGGCGGCCTTGAGCTCCTCTATGCGATGCTCGGCCTCGCGCACCGGCTCGGGCGCGCGATTCGCGGCGATGCGAGCGCGGGCACCGGCCTCGTCGATGAGGTCGATGGCCTTATCGGGCAGGAAGCGATCCTGGATGTAGCGGTTGGAAAGGTTCGCGGCGGCCTCGATAGCACCCTGCGTATAGCGCACATGGTGGTGCTCCTCGTAGCGCGGCTTGAGCGCGGTCAGGATCTTGACCGTGTCCTCGACGCTCGGCTCCTCGACATCGATGGTCTGGAAGCGACGCTCGAAGGCCGGGTCCTTGGTGAGGTACTTGCGGAACTCCTCGGCCGTGGTGGCACCGATGATCTGGAAAGCACCGCGTGCGAGAACGGGCTTGAGCATGGAGCTCGCGTCGATGGAGCCCTCGGCAGAGCCGGCACCGATGATGGTATGCATCTCGTCAATAAACAGGATGACGTCGTCAGCTTCGGTGGCCTCCTGGATCACGTTCTTGAGGCGCTCCTCAAACTCGCCGCGATACTTGGCGCCCGCCACGAGGCCCGGCAGGTCGAGCGTCCAGATATTCTGGTTCATGAGGTTCTCGGGCACGTTGCCGGCTGCAATCTGCTGAGCCAGGCCCTCGACGATGGCCGTCTTGCCCACGCCGGGGTCGCCCAGAATGAGCGGGTTGTTCTTGGTGCGGCGCGAAAGAATTTCCATCATACGCTGGACTTCCTTTTCGCGACCAATTACAGGGTCGAGCTCGCCGTCGCGCGCCTTCTGCGTGAGGTTGGTCGCGAACTGCTTAAGCGTATCGGTGCCACCCCCCCCTTGCTGAGAGGTATCCGAGCCGCTAAAGAACGGCAGGCCCGCACCGGGACGACCAGCACCGGCGCCGGCGAGCGGACGCTTCTTGTCCTGGTCCTTGGCGGTGAGTTTCTCGATAGCCTTTTTGATGGAGGCGGACGACACACCCAGGCGCATGAGGATGTCCATGGCCATGCCGTTGCCCTCTTCGACGATGCCGATCAGCAAGTGCTCGGTCGACACGTAGGTCTGGTTGTTCTCGCGCGCCACGCGGAATGAACGCTCCATCACGCTAATGACGAGCGGCGTAAAGGCGAGCTTGGCCGCCTCGGTCTCCTCACTGGGCTCGGGAACCGTGGTCTGGACCTCTTTGAGAGTATCCATGATGTCATCATAGGAGATGTCGAGCGAACGCAGCGCCTCGGCGGCAATGCCCTCGTCCTCCTTGGCAAGCGCGAGCAGCAGGTGCTCGGTGCCCACCTTATTTGAATGAAGATCGAGCGCTTCTTGCTTGGCCATGGACATGACCTTACGCGCACGATCGGTAAAACGGTCTAACATGCTAGTTCCTCTTAGACGAGCTAGTTTTTTCAAACGCAAAGCGCCGCCCCGCGGCAGCGCTTTGGTCTCTTTACCCATATGGAGTATATGTTAACAGCTGGAGGAATATCTATAAACCCGGCTCACATGAATGCAGGTTATGACCGCATCGCGGGACTCACCGCGCGATGCGCGACGGGCGCCCCGCAAGAGAAACCCTAGACGTCTTTCACCACGTCGGGACTCGTCGCACGCGATGCGCGATAGGCATCGGCCTCCTTGGAGACGCGTTCGAGCAGCTCGGATGTATCGACGCCCTCGACTTGCGCGACCGTTTCAACCGTCTGCATGGCGACCGCCCTCAGGTACGCGCACGCGCTGTCCCCCAGCTGCTCGAGGTCTATCTCCTCGCCGCCCTCCCGGGCAAAGCCGACCGCCATCACAAAGCCCATGATGCCCGAGACCAGAAAGCCCACCGCAAAGCTCGAATCTGCCTTGAGCTCTTCTCCGTCGGGGTGGACGATCTCTCTCACGCGGTCGATGATGATCGTATGGATGCCCTGCTCGACCTGCTCGGCGGCACCCGCCCTCATGGTGATGACGATGCGCCGCAGCAGGCAGCGGACGTCGCGCCGGTCGAACGCCGAAAGGTCGCCCTCGCTCGAAAAATGCCAGAGGGCATCGGTGATGAGCTCGTTATCCTGCAGCAGCTGGGCTATGGCGATGGCGACGAGTTCATCGAAATCGTGAAAATAGTAGTAAAACGTTCCGCGATTGCACTGGGCGGCGCGGGTCACCTCGCCAACCGACAGCTCGAAGATGCTGTTGTTCTCGATGAGCTCCCAAAACGCCTCGATGATACGGGTGCGTGCATCGGGCGCATCGGCGTCCTTACGCGGTCTCGCCATGCGCCTCACCGCACCCCTGCGCCTTGGCGTTCATGATGAGCATCTGAAGACGGTTCTCCACGTTGGCGAAGCTCACGTCGGGATCGTAGTCGAGCGGCAGGAACTGCGCCGTGGGATACTGCTCCTTGAGCGCATGGATGAGCCCGCGCCCCACGACATGGTTGGGCAGACACCCGAACGGCTGCAGGATCACGAAGTTGCGGCAGCCGCGCTTGGCGTGCTCGAGGATCTCCGCCGGAATCAGCACGCCCTCGCCCGCATCGAACGTATGGTGCAGGATCTTATCGCTCGCGCGCACGAGCTCGGGCATGCGCGTCGGCGGCTCGTAGAGCGGGCTCGCCGCGCCCAGGCGGTCGCAACGGTCGTGCGCGAGCTCGAACAGGTTGTCCGCCGTGGCGTACCAGGCCTTTTCGGGCAGCGACAGGTCGACGTGGAACTCGCGCGACTGCGCATGCTTGTAGAAATAGGTCTTGCGGATCACGTCGGTCATGCGCGCCTCGATGACCTCGAGCCCGTTGTCCTCGAGGTAGCGCTCGATCTCGTGGTTGGCGCCGAGATGGAAATTGAGCAGGTACTCGCCCACGATGAGAACGGTCGGATGCGGGTTCGAGCGGTCGTACGGAACGGCGTCCATGATCGCAAGCGCGCGTTTGAAGCCCGTCGCCTGGCCTCTCAGCCCCGAGCGCTCCATGCCCTCGATAACCTCATCGAGCGCGCGGTCGAACGCAGCGTCCGCCGCGCCCTTCTCGAGCTCATAGGGACGGATGCGCCTAAGCATGGCCTCGAGGGCATCGATCATGGGAAGACCGTAGGCGATCTGGATGCTCGGGCCAAGGCCGAGCTTGAAGCCCGGATGCGCATTGTGGGCATCGACGTCGTCGTTGGTGAGCACCGGGACATAGTCGTATCCCGCGTCGTCGAGCGCGCGGCGCAGCAGGGGCATGTAGTGCGTCAGGCGGCAGTCGCCGATATACTTGCCAGTCACCACGGCGACGTCGTGCGGGTCGTACTTACCGCTCTTGAGTGCCGCGAGCGCCTCGCCGATCACGATTTGCGCGGGGAAGCAGATGTCGTTGTGCACATAGCGTTTGCCCAGGCGGATGGCATCCTCGCGCCCGATATCAAGGGCCTCGGCGCGCACGCCCTGATTGCGCATCGCCGCGGTCATGAGCCTGCAGAACGCATGGGAGGTGTTGGGGACCAGCGCGATCTTGTCGTGCCGGTCGCGCTTGGTGTACTTGACCTTATACGGGTCGTCGAGCGGATGGACCGCGTGCACCCGGGCGCCCTCGGCACGCTCCTCCGCGCGACGACGGTTGACCGACTCGATAAACGAACGCACGCGAATGCCCATGGGACCGGCGACGTCGCTCTCATCGAGCTTGATCATCATCGGAACCTTGGAGCCCATCTCGCCCATCATGCGCGCGATCTCGTCGGTGAGATACGCATCGTGGCCGCAGCCGAAGCTGCCCATCTGCACGAGCTCGAGCTCGGGCGTCGATGCGACGATGACCGCGCACGACAGCATGCGCGCATGGTAGTTGTTCACGATGTCGATGCGGCTGTTGGAAAGATCGACGTTGCAGACCCCCGGCACCGCATCGGGCGTCAGCACGGGGATGCCGCGCTCAGAGAAGAGCTTGGGCAGCCCGTGGTTGACCAGCGGGTCGTTGTGGTACGGGCGCGAAGCGATCACCACCGCGTAGCCGCCGTCCTCGCGCACGTTCTCGAGCACCTGCCTGCCGCGCAGCTGCAGCTGGTTCTCAAACGTCTCCTGCGCGCGGTCCGCCTGCTCGGTCGCCTTGGCAACCAGGTCGGCATCGATATCGAAGGTCTCCTTGCACCACGCCTTGAGCTGGCGGTTTCGGTCGCCCTCGTCGTACCAGTGGAACAGCGGCGTATCGAACGGAACGCCGAAACGCTCCTCCGGGTTATCGGAATTGCGCATCACGTAGGGGTATCCCTTTACGACGGCGCACATCCACTCGCTGGTAGAGGCGGTGTTTTCGGTGGGCACCGTCGTGATGATGGGCATGAAGATGCGGTCGACGCCGGCGTCGACGAGATTGCGGATGTGCCCGTGGACGAGCTTGGCCGGGAAGCACACGGTGTCGGATGTGACGTGCGCCAGACCGCGCTCGTACATCGCCTTGGTGCTGCGTCCCGAGACGCGCACCTTAAAGCCGAGCGTGCTGAAGAACGTCGACCAGAACGGCATGGTGTCCCAGAACTCGAGCACACGGGGAATGCCGATCGTGACATCGCGCCCCCCGCAGACGGGAACCGTGGGGTACGACTCGAACAGCAGCTTCTCGCGGTCGACAAAGAGATTGGGGGCAGCCGCGGTCCGGTCGCGCCCCGTGCCGGGTGCCTGTGCCTCGCAAGCACCCTGCGGACGCAGCTCCTCCGCCGCGGGAACCTCGCGCACGAGCTCATCCCATGAGATGGCGCCGCCGCGCGGGCAGCGATTGCCCGTGACGTAAAGCGAGCCGTCGCCAAATGCCACGACCGCGCGCTGGCAGCGGTTGTTGCACCGACGGCAGGTAACGCCGCCGAACTCGCGATGCTCGAAGCGCTCCACGGCATCGAGCCCGATAAACGACGTGCCGGCGTCGCCCTTGCGGCATTCCTCGCGCGCGAGCAGGGCGATACCGATAGCGCCCATCAGCCCCGGGTGGGGCGCACGCGTGACGGGTTTGCCCAGATACTGCTCGAATGCGCGCAGCACCGCGTCGTTTCGGAACGTGCCGCCCTGGACGACGACTTTGTCGCCCAGACGGTTGAGATTTGAAACGCGAATGACCTTGGTGAACACGTTCTCGATAATCGAACGGCAGAGACCGGCCATGATGTCGCCCGGACCCTTACCGCGCCGCTGCTCGGAAACGACGCTGCTGTTCATGAACACCGTGCAGCGGCTGCCGAGAACGGCGGGGGCTTTGGACGAAAATGCCTCGGTCGCGATATCCTCAACGGCTATTCCGAGGTTTTTGGCAAAACCCTCGAGGAACGAGCCGCAGCCCGCAGAGCACGCCTCGTTGACGACGATATCGGTCAGCACGCCGTGGTTGAGCCAGATGGCCTTCATATCCTGTCCGCCGATGTCGAGCACGAAGGTCGCATCGGGAACGCATGCGCACGCGGCGCGGGCGTGCGCGACCGTCTCGACCGTATGGTAGTCGGCGTGGAACGCGCGCGCGAAAAGCTCCTCGCCGTATCCCGTGGTGCCCACGGCATCGATCGCAAGCGTGACTCCCGCTGTCTCCCAGCGGTTCTTCAAGCTGACAAGACCCTGTTGGGCGACGTCGAGCGGTCTGCCGTTATTAGACGCGTAGAACGAATCGACAAGCTCACCCGCCTCATCGACCAGGGCGAACTTGGTCGTCGTGCTCCCCGAATCGATACCGAGCGCCACACGCACCGTCTCTCCGGGCGCATACGCATCCGGACCCTTTGCCGGCGTCTCTTTGCCATGGCGTGCCGTAAAATCCGCCTGCTCGGCAGGTGTGGCAAAAAAGGGCTGGGCAAGACGTCCCTCCCCGCTTGCGGGCGCGACCGTCTCGAGCTTATCCAGCCGGACAAAAGCGTCGGGAAGGTCGATCGGTTGGGACGATGCGAACATGTCGGTCAGCGACAGGGCGGCACCGCGCGCGACCATGATCTGCGGATCGCGCGGGACGATAACCTGATCGTCCGATAGATTCAGTTGCTCCCGGAACACGCGGACCAGTGTGGGGTTGTAGGCGAGCGTACCGCCCTCGAAGATTACCGGCGGCTCGATGTCGATACCCTGGGCCAGACCGCCGATCGTTTGGCGGGCGACCGCGTGAAGCGCCGAAAGCGCCAGGTCGGTGGCAGGAATGCCCTCGTTGAGCAGCGGCTGGATATCGGTCTTTGCGTACACGCCGCAGCGGCCCGAGACCTCGTGGACGGTCGTTCCCCGGCTTGCGAGCTGCTCGAACTCGCCCGATTCGGTGCCGACCCCCATGAGCTTTGCCATCTCGTCGATAAATGCACCGGTACCGCCTGCGCACGAGCCGTTCATGCGCATGTCGGCAACCTCGATGTCTCCCTTATCGTTGGTGCGGAAGAAGATCATCTTGGCGTCTTGGCCGCCCAGCTCGATGGCGCAGCGCGTCTGCGGATAGAACCTGCTGATCGCGAGCGCGTTGGCGACCACCTCCTGAACGTACGAGGCGCCCAGCGCGGTCGCGATATCGCGCGCACCCGAGCCGGTCACCGCAACGCGCAGCGACTCATGGGGAAAGCGCTCGGCGAGCTCGCCGAGCATGGCGCGCACGCTCGCTGTCTGACACGCCCCGTGGCGGCGATATCCCCACCACGCCTCGGTCATATCCTCGTGCATCGCGTAAACTTTGGTCGTCGTCGACCCTACGTCCAGTCCTACTAGCAACGCCATAATGCTCCGTCTCTCGCATTTTTCCCGCTAGAGATATACCACTCTACGTAATACAACAGACTGTTGTATTTAAACTCCGTATAAAAAGCGGCTGCCGAAACGCTTCAGCAGCCGCCGAATGCACCAACAGATTGTTCTGCGCGCTAGCACGTCGGGCAACGGAGCAGCACGGGCCCTCCGGTCATGCGCACCGCTCACGCCCGCGATGTCGCCGAGAGAGCTATCCACGCTTAGGGCTCCAACCAAGCAAGTCGCCCGCGCTCAGCAGATCCCTAAGCGAGCTACTCGCACTCAGGAGCCATAGCCTGCTCCAAGAGCTCGGCATGCTCCTCCTCGAAAACCGTCCCCACAGGGAAGGCGCGACGGAAGACGAAGCGGGAAATCGGACCGGCTACCAAAAGGTTCCACGGCAGCGCCATCACAAAATTATGCGGGATGTTGATCATCCAGATCGCGGGCACGGAATTCAGGTTCGCAAGGATGCCGCCGGGCATGTGCGTCAGACCCTCACAGGCACCGTACAGCGACATGATGATGACCATGGGAACGACCATGCAGGAGCTGACGGCGAGCGTCATGGCAAGTGGCGAGCTCTTGCCCGGCGTGACCAAGTACTTAAAGGCGAAACCCTTGGCGAGCGGGCTGGCGACGAACCAGTCGCAGCACATGGCAAAAATGTAGGCAACGGGGAAGCCGAGCCACGCGGCGGCAACAACCTCGCCGTTGATGACCCCATGCTGCAGGGCAACGTTGTAGATGCTCATCCAGAGCACCATGCAAAAGCACATGATAAAGGTGAACAGCAGGCTCTCTCGTTTGTTGATAGGCATAAAGGGCAAAATCCTTTCTGTGTTACGCCGCGGCACCACGCAACAAAAACGGGCGGGCGAGATGGAGCTGTTGGGACTTCATCTCGCCCGCCCGTGATACGTGCGTCTGCGACTACTTATGTGGTGGAACTACCCTAACACAAACGGCGCGCGCTTCGTAAGCGTTGAGTTTATGAAGATGCAGGGCACCAATAATCCCCCGACCCCATAAGTTGCGGTGGAATACGGACTGTTTTGACCCTTTAAGCAGCAATTCAGTCTCTATTTCACCGCAACTCATTTGGTGCAAAGTAATCTGTCCCCCCTTGCACCAATTAGCTGGTGTGGCGCCAGCGAGGGTCGGTGAGAGTTCTCGCCACGCCCAAGCCAACGGGCAGAAACGCCACGATGAGCACCGCGCGCACAAACCAGCCGAGCATATTGACCGTGTCGAAGGTGCACATGTAGTACATAGAGCGGTAGAGATACAGACCGGGCACCATAATGACAATCGAAGGCACCGTGAGAGCGATGCGCGGGTAGGTGAGCTTGACTTCGGCCAAGCTTGCCAGCAGTCCCGATACCAGCGCGCCGATAAACGCTGCCGCCTCGGGAGGCATTCCCGCGCTGAGGCCCAGGAAGGGAAGCATCGTCGGCGCATCGACGAGCGTAAGGCGCAAGGTATTGGACACGGCGCCGATCAGCCCAGCTGCCGCGGCCATCTTTACCGGGCTGTTGAACATCACCGAGAAGCCGAATACGCCAACGAAGCTCATCACCACGCGCAGGAGCGTAAGAGCAAGCGGCGAAAGGCCGAGCGGGGCAAAATCATCCGGTGCCAGCCCCACACATTCGGCAACCATCCAACCTACGAGGGTCGCCATCACAATAATCGACACAGCATACGAAAGACGTTCAATGCCGCTTCGCATATCGAGCTTAGCGATGTCGAGGCCTGCCGTAATGAGGGGAAAGCCGGGAATCACAAAGAGCATGGCGCCGATATAGCCTTCTTGGTGCGACATTGCCCCCGGTACGACCTGGCCAAGGCCGAGCAATGCCAGCAGATACGAAACGCAAGCGAGCGCAACGCCCGTCGTCAGCGCGCTAAACTGGCCAAGACCCTGCTTGAGAATATGGGAGCGAGCAAAGTTGCCAACACCAGCGCCTACGAATGCGCAGGCCATCTCGATAGGGCCGCCGCCGAGCAAAAAGACGAAGGCGCCGCAAGCACAGGCTGCCGCAAGGCCCTGTTGCCAGGGAGAGTAATCGGGCTTTGAGCTCTCAACGGTCCTGAGCATCTCGTGATACTCGTGTACCGTGAAGCGACGACCATAGGTCTCGATTTCCTTGAGGAAACTCTCCATCATCCAAATGCGATGGGTATTGACTCCCGTTGTGGGCAGGCTGACAACCTCGTTAAAGCAGTGGCCATCTTCGATACAAGTGCACTCAAACGACAGAAGACTCAGGTCGACGTGAATCGTGACGCCGAGTACGGCAGCAACACGATTCATGGTATCGCGCACGCGCCAGGCACCTGTTCCGCTTGCCAGCATAAGCATGCCGGTGCGGCAGATGATGGATGACTTATCGGTGAGCGGCGCATCGACGGCAAGCTCATCGCCTGCCGTCACGATCTGGTGCCAGTCAGTTTTCATATGGAGCGCGCCGGCACGAACGCCGTGGTGCATGGGGGCTCTCGAAAGCAGCGAGTCAAGGCGCGAAGGCTGTGGGGGCTCCGCTGATCCGACCTCGTCCTCGTCGGGCTCTTCATCAACAAGGTCGAAAGTATCGAGCGCCGCCGGCTCGCGACGGTCGATCAATTCCTCGTCCTCATCATCAAAGTAGTTGAACTGATCGAGCATGTCCTCTTCGATTGCACGCTCGCTCGCGTCGTCCATCCCGGTGCTCCCTTCCTGTCGACTAACCCCCATCCTAGGCAGCAACGGCTAAAGGAAACATAAAAGAGACGACTGTCACGCGAGCCATGTGCGCAATAGCCGTTGGATAGTCGTTTAAAAACGTCCCCAATGACCAAAGTGCCAACCAGGGCAACACCGCAGATAGAGGACGGACAGCGAGCGACGTCCAGAGCGAACAAGTTGGCATGAAAAAGCAAGGCATAGACCTTCTGGTCATGCCTTGCCTTTTGAATGACAAATTGTCGCTCAGGGCGGCGCGCAGCGTCGAGCGGTTACGGCGTTTGGTAAAACGCCGCAACCCCCTAGTACATCTTTGCGCCGGCGGGGATGGAGGCGTCGAGCTGGATCAGGTTGAGGCGCTCCTCGCCCTCCTCCTCGTGGACAGCGCTGATCAGCATGCCGCAGCTGGGAATACCCATCATCTTGCGCGGAGGCAGGTTGGTGATGGCGAGCAAGGTCTTGCCGACCAGGTCCTCGGGCTCGTAATAAGCGTGAATACCGGAGAGGATGGTGCGGTCGGTACCGGTACCGTCGTCGAGCGTAAAGTTCAGCAGCTTCTTGGACTTCTTGACGGCCTCGCATGCCTTGACCTTCACAGCGCGGAAATCGCTCTTGGAGAAGGTATCAAAGTCGACGAACTCCTCAAACAGCGGCTCAACGGCGATCTTGGAGTAATCGAGCGTGGGCTTAAGCGACTTAACGAACGGGCTCGCGGCGTTGCCGGCCTCGGCAGCCTTGGCGGCAGCGGCACCGGACTGGAAACCCTTCTCGGGCTTCATGTGCGGGAACAGCAGCACGTCGCGGATAGAAGCCTGGTTAGTAAGCAGCATGACCACGCGGTCGATACCAATGCCAATGCCGCCCGCGGGAGGCATACCGTACTCGAGGGCGCGCACGTAGTCCTCGTCATACTCCATGGCCTCGTCGTCGCCGCCGGCCTTCTCGGCCATCTGGGCAGCAAAGCGCTCAGCCTGGTCGACCGGGTCGTTGAGCTCGGAGAACGCGTTGGCGTACTCGTGACCGGCAATAACCAGCTCAAAGCGGTGCGTCAGGCGCGGGTCGTCCTCAAAGCGCTTGGCAAGCGGGCTGACCTCGATGGGGTAATCGCACACGAAGGTCGGGTTGACGATGGTGTCCTCGCCCAGCTCATCGTAAATCTCGGCGATAATCTTGCCGGCGGTCCACTCGGGCTTAATCTCCAGGCCCTTCTCGCGCGCGGCGGCAGCAAGCTCCTCGACCGGCGTGTCGATGGTAACCTGCTTGCCGAGCACGTCGGAGACGATGTCGGTCATGGGACGGCTGGCCCACTCACCGGAAAGGTCGATGGTCTGGCCCTGGTACTCGATGACCTCGGGGTTGCCGATGGCCTTGTTAGCCGCCTTAATGACACCCTGGGCGAGCGCCTTCATGCCCTCGAGATCGGAGAAGGCACGGTAGGCCTCCATCGTGGTGAACTCGGGGTTGTGGGTAAGGTCCATGCCCTCGTTACGGAAGATGCGGCCGATCTCGAACACGCGCTCAAAACCACCGACAATGCAGCGCTTGAGGTGCAGCTCGGTGGCAATACGCAGGTAGCACTCCTGATCGAGCGCGTTGAAGTGGGTAATGAACGGCTTGGCAGTAGCGCCACCCTGGATGGTCTGCAGGATGGGGGTCTCGACCTCCATGTAGCCGTCGGACTCCATAAAGCGACGGAAGGTGGAGAGAATCTGCGAACGCTTACGGAAGGTCTCGCGAACGTCGTCGTTGGCGATCAGGTCGACATAGCGCTGGCGATAGCGGGTCTCCTTGTCGGAAAGACCGTGGAACTTCTCGGGCAGCGGACGAACGGCCTTGGCAAGCAGGGTCGCGCTCTTAGGGGCAACGGAAAGCTGGCCGCGCTGGGTGCGCACGACCACGCCGGTCACGCCCAGGATGTCGCCCAGGTCGAGGGCCTTGAGCGTATTCCAGGCAGCCTCGTCCATGTCGTTGATGCGGCAGAACAGCTGAATCTCGGCAGTCGCATCGCGCACGACGATGAACATGATCTTGCCCTGACCGCGCTTGGCGACCACTCGGCCGGCGATCTTCACGACGTCCTCGGTGTCCTCGCCATCGGCAAGCTCGGCGTACTTAGCCTCGATATCGGCGACGTAGTCCTCAAGCTCAGAGTGCTCGGGATAGGGGTTCTGGCCCGCCTCGAACAGGGCGGCGCGCTTGGCCAGGCGGGTGGCGCGCTCGTCGTTGAGCGTCGATGCCTGATCGGCGGCGTTCTGGTTCTCTGCCATAAGTTAGCTCCTCAAACTAAAACGCTCCCCAGGATTCGGTCCCAGGGAGCGAAAACATACCTTTACGCGGGACCGTGGTCTAGCGTGCGATCTTGGCGATGGTGTAGACGCGAGTCTTGCCGGAAGGCGTAACGACCTCGACGGAATCGCCCTCGCCGTGACCGATGATGGCGTGACCGACCGGAGACTCGTTGGAGATCTTGTGCTCGAGCGAGTTGGTCTCGGTAGTACCGACAAGCGTGACCTCGATGAGCTCACCGTTGGGGTCGACCAGGGTGACGGTCGAGCCAATGGAGACGGTCAGGTCGCCCGTGCTGGCAGCGATCTGAGCGTTGGCGAGGATGGCCTGGATCTCGGCAATACGAGCGGCGTTCTGGGCCTGCTTGTCCTTAGCGGCGTCATACTCGGAGTTCTCCGAAAGGTCGCCGAACGCGCGGGCTTCCTTGATGTCCTCGACGATCTCCTTGGCGTAATCGCCCTCACGCCAAGCGAGCTCCTCGACGAGCTTCTGGCGGCCCTCAGCGGTCAGTACGATCTGGCTTGCGTCCATACGGATATCTCCCCAACTCTGATCAAACAATCAACTGTCAACAAAACGAAAAAGACCGGCTAGCCTGCGGGCAAGCCGGTCAGGTGCTCACCCCAAAGGGATGGGACTACTCTGCGTCCGCGTCGCTGTCCTCTGCCTGCTTCTTCTTGGCAGCAGCGAGCTTGGCCTCGAGCTCAGCGATCTCCTTGTCCTCCTCGGACTGCTCGACCACGACCTCCTCGGCCTGCTTGGTCTCGGCCTTATCGTCGCCCTCCATACCCTCGCGGATATTCTTGACGGTAGAGCCGAGGGACTTGCCGAGCTTCGGCAGGTTCTTGGGCCCGAAGATAATCAGGACAACGACGAGAATAATGATGAGCTCAGGAGCCCTCAGTCCAAACATGTAGACCTCCACAATACAGCGAGACAAGCTCGAATGAGTATACCGCGGGTATCGCGGTATCACAACAATAGCTAAAAAAAGGGACCGCAAGAAGCGGTCCCTCCTCATGCTCTGGTCGGGTTGACTGGATTTGAACCAGCGACCCCTGCGTCCCGAACGCAGTGCTCTACCAAACTGAGCCACAACCCGTTAGCTCGACTATAGTAACAAAGATTTCCGTCGTGTGCTAGAGAAATTTTTACTTCTTTGGCACTTCGACGCGAACCGTGTTGGGAATGAGCTCCGTCGCGCAGGACCACCAGCCGTTTTGCTGGGCAGCGTCGGCAAGCCTTTCGGCCGTGACGGCGGTGTCGCAAATGGCAAACGAGCAGGCACCCGATCCGCACACATCTACAGCAACGGTGCCATCCTGTTTATGCAGCCAGTCGAGGACCGTTTGAATCTGCGGCTCCATCTGTGCGGAAATGGCACCCAAGTTGTTATGGATGAGCGCATATGCCGTCTCGGCATCACCAGCACGCAAGGCAGAAGCTATCGCGCCGGGCTTGTCCGCAGGCACCGGAGCCTCGTCAAAACGTCGATAGGCTTCAATTGTCGAAACGCTCGCCTCGCGCGGCTTAACCAGCACGACGGGCGTCGCGGGCAGCGCGGGATACTCAGCTGCCAACACGTCTCCCCCACCAACGTAGAACGCAGGACTCGCGTGCAAAAAGAACGGGACATCAGCACCAATGCCCCGCGCAATGTCGTCGAGCGCTGGGTCGGTGCGATCAATGCCCCAGAGCTCCGCCAAGGCGACAATGACCGCGGCCGCATCCGTCGAGGGGCCGCCCAAGCCGGCGCACAATGGAATGCGCTTCTCAATCGTCACGCAGATGTTTGCCTCGCGGCCATAATGATCGGCCATAGCAACCGCAGCCCGATACGCCGTATTCTTTTGCATGGGAAAATCTGATGCCGGAACCGTCTGAACGGTCAGCGCCTGCGCCGGCGTGACCGTCACGGTATCGGAAAGACCGACGGCTGCCATCAGGGAATCGACCCTGTGGTAGCCGCGGTCATCGCGCTCGGTATGAACCCCTAGGTAGAGGTTAATCTTTGCCGGCGCGGAAAGAGTCAGGGACCGATCGGTCACCGTTAATGCTCCTCGAGCTGATTGCCGAGCGGGGTAAAGATGTGCTCGCCGCTCTCGGGGTCGAACAGCTCGACCTGACCGGTGAGGACATCGATATACTGGTAGGACTGACGCGACTTACGGCCACGGCGCTCGTCGACCTCGACGATAAAGACGGCGGGGTGAACGCTCTTGATGGTGCCCATGCGCTCGACAACGCGGGTGCGGCCCATGTTGGCCTTAACCTTGACGCGATCGCCCACCATATCGGTCAGCTTCTCGTGGATGTCGTCGACGTGATTGACTTCCATCTCTTCCATGAACAGGGCCTCCAGAAGGTGCAATTCAAAAAGGGGATAATACCCCTAAGATAGACAAAACTCTAATATTATAGCACCCTGCTGCCGCCATACGCAAGTAGCTAAAAACCCGGTCCCAAATTGACTACTTACAGACTATCGGTGTCCAAGACGATGGTGAATGGGCCGTCGTTGACGAGATCGACTTTCATATCGGCGCCAAAGATACCGTGCGCCACGTGCTCAACGTCCTGGGCGACGAGCGTCAGGAAGTACTCGTAGAGCTCGTTGGCGACATCGGGGGCGCCGGCATCCGTAAACGACGGACGGCGGCCGTGGCGGCAGTCGGCGAACAGCGTGAACTGCGACACCACGAGTACCTCGCCGTCGACATCGGCAAGTGCCAGGTTGGTCTTGCCGTTCTCGTCCTCGTTGATGCGCAGGCCGCGGAGCTTGCCCCACAGCTTGTCGGCCTCGGCGCGCGTGTCGCCGTGGCCCACGCCCAGCAGCACCAGATAGCCGCGCCCAATTTTGCCCACGCACTCGCCGTCGACCGTCACGCCGGCATTGAGCACGCGCTGCACCACCGCACGCACGGCCTACTCCTCGCCCGTCAGCTTGGCGGACAGATGCTCGAGCGCGTGGAAACGATGGCTGATGGCGTTCTTCTCGTCCGCCGTCAGCTCGGCCATGGTCTTGCCCGGCGTGTCGACCGGCAGGAACAGCGGGTCGTAGCCAAAGCCGTGATCGCCGCGGCCCTCGTGTGCGATAGTGCCCTCGCAGGCGCCCTCACCATAGGTGACCAAACCGTCCGTGTCGATGAGCGCAACGACGCTCATAAAACGCGCGGTGCGATCCTCGTCTGCCACGCCTTCCAGGTTAACGAGCAGCTTGGCGTTGTTGGCGGCATCGTCGCCATGCACGCCCGCATAGCGCGCGCTATACACGCCCGGCTCGCCGTCCAAGGCATCAACGACCAAGCCCGAATCGTCGGCAATGGCCATGAGCCCCGTCTCTTCGACGGCAGCCTGCGCCTTGATGATGGCGTTCTCCAAAAACGTCGTGCCGTTTTCCTCGGGGTCCTCAAAATCGCCCAGCTGACCGAGCGCCACAAAGCGTACCTCGGGCATGACCTTGCCCAAAATGGCCTCAATCTCGGTGAGCTTATGGGCGTTGCCGGTTGCCACGACGATGGTCGCCGCCGGGTCGTGGGTGTCGATGTCAATCTTCTCAAGTGCCATAGCTGGCCTCCTTGTCTCTATAGCAATGCCGTGTTGAGGACGACGAGGACCTCGGTCTCTCTCCCCTCTCAATCAACGGCAGTCTTATACTTCGACGTTTTCCCAGATAAAACCTACCAAAATAAACCTGTCCCTTTTTGGCGGGTTAGGCGATGGCTTGGCGCTGAAGCTCGATGAGCTCGGCGATACCCTTGTCGCCCAGGTCGAGCAGGGCATTGAGGCGTTTGTGGTCGAAGGGCGCCTGCTCGCCGGTGCCCTGGATCTCGATCATCTCACCGGTTTCGGTGGCGACGAGGTTCATGTCGACCTCGGCATGGCTGTCCTCGGAATAATCGAGGTCAAGCAGCGTATTGCCGTCGACAACGCCCATGGAGATGGCAGCCACCTGGCCGATAAGCGGGATGCGCTCGATCTTGCCCGCCTCGACCCACATGGCGAGGGCGTCGTGCAGCGCCACCCAGGCACCGGTAATACTCGCCGTACGTGTACCGCCATCGGCCTGGATCACGTCGCAGTCGACGGTGACGGTGTACTCGCCGAGTGCCTTCATGTTGACGACGGTACGCAGGCTGCGGCCAATGAGGCGCTCGATCTCCATGGAGCGACCCTTGCGGTTGGCGTGCTCGCGCTTGCAGCGTTTGCCGGTCGACGCCGGCAGCATGGCGTATTCCGCGGTCACCCAGCCGGCCTTAGCCCCCTTGCGCCAGCCCGGCACGCCCTCCTCGATGGTGGCAGCGCACAGCACGCGCGTATCGCCAAACTCGGCCAGGCACGAACCGTGGGCGTGCTTCATGACGCCGTGAGTAAGCTTGATGGGGCGCAGCTCATCGGCGGCGCGGCCGTTGGCGCGATTGACCTGCATGTACTCCATAGAAATATCCTTTCGGCAAAAGGTGAACGTGAGCCTTTGGTCGGTGACCTTATATCTATTTGAGTTCGTCGATATCGATATGCTCAATGCTCTTGAGCGGCTGGCCAAAGATAAAACTGCCCGCCACCGCAAACTCGGCAATGTTATCGGCCGTCGTGGCAAAACGATGCTGCGGCTCGGCGGCGTCGCCCGCCAGCTGCTCGCGGCGCGTGAGGATATCGGTCAGCTCGCGTGTGGTCTCCTCGGCGGAACTCACGACGCGCACCCCAGGCCCCAGAGCATGGCGGATAGGTCCCACCAACAGCGGAAAATGCGTACAGCCGAGCACCACGGTATCGATACCGTGGTCGCGCAGCGGCTCAACCGTGGCACCCACCAGCGCACGCACGGCAGGCGTATCGAAGATGTCCTCGTTCTCAAGCCACTGTTCCTGCAGATGTGCACCCGAGGCGAGCTCGTGTTCGACAACCTCGACAAAGCTCGAGGCAGGACAGCCGTATACATCGACGCCGGCATCTAGATCCTGAATGGCGCGCGTGTAGGCGCCCGAGCGAATAGTGAGGTTGGTGGCGAGCACGCCCACCCGGCGCGTGCGGGTGCTGTTGATTGCCGCACGGGCACCCGGCGCGATCACGCCGATCACAGGAACGTCGAGCACCTGCTGGGCCAGACGCAAGGCCGCAGCAGTCGCCGTATTGCAGGCGATGACCATAATCTTGACGTCGTGCTTCGAAAGCCAACGACCCGCCTGCAACGCAAACGAGCGCACCTCATCCTCGGTGCGCGTGCCGTAGGGGCAGCGTTTGGTGTCGCCAAAGTAGTAGACGGACTCGTGCGGCAGCGCCGTCGCGATGGCGCGCGCAACCGTCAGACCGCCCAAACCAGAATCGAACACGCCAATCGGGCGCGTGTCGCCTGCCGAATTCTCGATATCGGACATTACCTCACCAGTCTCTCTCGAAAAGACATGTCCAAGTGCAGCGACGCCGCGCTACGAACGCGCCGCGACCAGCAGCTCTGCCGTCGCCGCCCAACCGTCGACAATTTTGCCGCGCGTAACGAAAGCGTTCTCGCAAGCAACCAGGAACTCGGGCGCGCCGGCGCTCGTCAGGCCATTCTCGACCAGGCAGAACGTGCCCACGTGATCGGCCATGTAGAAGTCGGACTCGGAATCGCCGAGCGCGAGCGTCTCCTCGCGCTCGATCCCCAGGTGCTCGCAGAAGCGCGCAATGGCAACGCCCTTGTTGAGACCCGCCGGATTGATGTTAAAGGCGCGGCCGTCCTCGACGCGATTAAGCTCGAGCGTCGTCGGCTTGGACAGGTGAGTCAGATGGCCGTTGCAAGCCCAGATCAGACCGCAGCCGGCCTCGTCAAGGATGGCCTGAACCTCATCGTCGGGCACATCGCCGCGCATGCCGACGGTGACCTCACGGTACTTGTAGCCGGTAGACATGTCGTTGTGGTACTCGATCTTGTGCGGCCAGCGGGCGAGGATCTTCTCGCACACGCCGGTCTGCTCGATTACCTGGTGCGGAGTAAGGCCGCAGGCGGGGTCGTAAGGCATGTCACCGGTCAGATACTCCCAATCGTTGGCTTTGAGGTCGTACATAACCAGGCCGCCCATCTCACCAATGTAGGAGTTGAGGCCGAGCACGCGCGCGTCCTCGTGGATCATGGTGCGGTTGCGGCCCGAGGTGGGAACCACCTGAATACCAGCGCGAGCGAGCGCCACGACGGCCTCGACGAGTTTGGTCGAAGGGTTGCCGTCGTTGTCGCGCAGCACGCACGAGCCGGGTGCGAGCATCGTGGCATCCAGGTCGGTAAAGACGTACTTGACCTTGGCCAAGCGCTCGCGCATCTCGCCCGAAAGCTCGGCAACGGTCGGCAGGGTGTTGTGGGACATGGTTACTCCGTTTACGTAGAAGGGTTTGGACTTGGACGGCATGTTTTGATTGAGGGAACACGCTTATGGCGACAGCGCACTCAGGGCGCCGCCGCCATCATGGTTCATTAGTCAAACTGGGTAACATCGATTAGGCGATTGGCCAGCGAAAGGTCGCTCTCGATGGGCACGAACTCGTCGCCCACGTGCATGAGTTCCTCGTCACCCTTTGCCAGCAGCAAGACAATGGTGGGAGCATCGGGGTTGACGTACTCCTCGCGCGCCGCCTTGAACGCCGCATGCACAGCGGCTTCGCGGTCGAGGATGATCTTGTTCGGCGTATCGTCGGGAACATGTTCGGCAAGCTCGCGACAGACCTTCATCGGGTCCTCGTGAGCCGGGTCCTCGTTGGCAAAGATCATCAGGTCGGAATATGGTGCGGCCTCGCGCGGAAGCTGCTCGCGGCGCTCCTGCGCCTTGCCGCCGGCAGCGCCAAACAGCGCAATGACGGGGCTAGCGGGAAACGCGCGCTTAACCGACGAGAAAAGCGAGCGGAACGAAAGCTGGTTGTGCGCGTAGTCGACGACACAAATCACGCGGCCGTCCTTCGACTCCACGACCTCCATACGGCCCGGCACACGCAGTTTGGAGAGGCCCTTCTTGATGGCCTCGATACCGATGCCGATCTCGCGCGCGGCGGCGATAGCGACCAGCGCGTTCTCCACGTTAAAGTCTCCCGCGATGCCCAGCAGGATCTTCTCCCCCGCCTCGGACTCGTCGGCACACAGGCCATGCAAGTTGAACTCGATGCTAAAGCCGACCATGCGTACGTCGCTCGCCCACAGGCTTGCCTCGGGATGCTCGACGCCAACGGTCACCAAGCGCTCGGCCGTCGACGCTGCCTCCAGCACACGGTCGACCTCTTCGGTGCCCAGATTCACCACGGCGGTCTTTGCCTGGTCAAAGATCCTGAGTTTGCTCTCAAAATAATCCTCAAACGTGGGGTGTTCGATCGGCGAGATGTGGTCGCGGCCGATGTTGAGGAAGCACGCCACGTCAAACGGCAGATTCTCGACGCGTTGGTACTTGAGCGCCTGGCTCGAGACCTCCATGACCATGGACTGGCGACCGGACGTGCGACAGTTGGCGATATGGCGCCAGACCTCGGGGGCCTCGGGCGTGGTGTTGGTGCTCTCGTAGCACTCGATACCATCGTCGGTACTCACCGAGCCGATCATACCGCAGGACTCGCCCGCCGCCTTGATGATGGACTGGAGCATAAAAGCGGCCGTGGTCTTACCCTTGGTGCCGGTGATGCCCACGATCTTGACGTCGTGGTCGGGACGGTCGTAGACCTCCGGCGGCAACAGGGCCATGGCCGTGCGAACACTATCAACAACCAGCATTGCAGCACCGCTCTCCTGCGCCAGCGGCTCCAGAGACTCGACCAGCGACTCCTCGCACACAAATGCGACGGCGCCCGCATCGAGCGCCATGCTCAAAAACGCGGGCTTAAAGGCAGCACCTTTGCAAAAGAACACGTCACCTGCCGAGACCGCGCGCGAATCAAACGAGCAGCCGGTCACGGCACGCTCGTCAACCTGCTCCGATGCGCGCAGCTCGCCGCACACATCGAGAAGCTTGGCAAGCGTATCGACCGTGGTCACGGTCGCGGAATCCGAATGGTGCATCTTTCACCTTTCTCAGCCATTTGGCAGGGACGGTTTTTATAGTAACTGAAACGCACCCACGAAAAAACGGCTCCCGGAGGAGCCGTTACGCGCAGGCGTTCGTAAGCCGAGGCTAGGCAGCCTGAACAGCGGGCTGGTCCTCGTCGATAAAGAAGCGCTTGTACCACACCAGGAACACGAGCGGCGTATAGATCTTGCGCTGGAAATCGCCCTTGCCCGCAAAGTGCAGATCGAGCAGGTGCATGAGCTCGTCGGTATCGAAGAACTCGCTTGCCCACGGCGCGGTGAAGTACTCCTTGACATAGTCGTACCACTTTTGCTCGCGCAGCCAGTAGACAATCGGCACCGGGAAGCCCACCTTGGGACGGGTGGCCCACTCATCGGGCAGCGACTTGTTGGCAGCGTGGCGGAGTACCTGTTTGTTGCCGTTCTCGTTGATGCGGTAGCGATCGGGAATGTGCTCGGCGAACTCCATGACTTTGCGGTCCAGGAAGGGCACGCGCAGCTCCAGCGAGTGCGCCATGCACATCTTGTCGGCCTTGAGCAGAATGTCGCCCGGGAGCCACATGTTCATGTCCAGGTACTGTTTCTTGACCAGCTCGGGCTGACCCTTCACGCGCGCATAGATGGGAGCGGCAAGCTCGAAGGCGCCGTCGCCGGTGTTGTACTCGGGCTTGAGCACGCCGTCGACCTCGCGCTCCGGCCATACCAGAGCCTGTCCCAGGAACGACTTCTCGGGGATCTCGGCACCCTTGACCAGGAAGTTATGTCCCTTGAAGTACGGCATATGCAGCGCCAGGTTACCGAGCGCGCGACGGATGGGCAGCGGAACCATCTTTTTGTACTTACGCACCGGGACCGTATCCTCGTAGTAGGCGTAGCCGCCAAAGAGTTCGTCGGCGCCTTCGCCCGAAAGCACGACGGTAACGTCCTTGCGGGCCATCTCGGCCAAGAACCACAGCGGCACGGAAGACAGGTTGGACTGCGGCTCGTCCATGTGATACTGGATGTCCTCGAGCGCACCGAAGAACTCGTCGGCGGTGATCATCTTGCGAACGTTCTCGACGCCGAGCTTATCGGAAAGCTCCTTGGCGTAGTTGGTCTCGTTGAAATTCTTGTAGTCAAAGCCCACCGAGAAGGTCTTGTCGGGCATAAGGCAAGCGGCGATGTAGCTGGAGTCGACGCCACCGGAGAGGAACGACGCGACCTTGACATCGGCGATGCGATGGGCCTCGACGCTCTCGTGCACGACCTCGTCCAGCTCGTCGACATACTCTTCGAACGGCTTCTCGACGGCAGAGTAATCGCAATCCCAGTAGCGCTCGATGTTCATCTTGCCGGTCGGGATATCGACGGTAAAGTAGTGCGCCGGCGGCAGCTTGTAGACACCCTCGAAGAAGGTCTCCTCAGTCGCCGAATACTGCAGCGTCATGTACGGACGCAGAGCCTTTTTGTTGACCGCCTTGTGGAAGTGCGGGTAGTCCAGGAAGCTCTTGATCTCGGAACCAAAGAGCACGCCCGGAGCGCCGTCGCCCGCATCGGCCATGGGATAGTAGTAAAGCGGCTTGATGCCAAAGATGTCGCGGGCGCCAAAAAGCTTGTTCTTCTTTTTGTCCCAGATGACGAAGGCGTACATACCGCGCAGGCGATCGAGGACGGCCTCGCCCCACTCCTCGTAGCCGTGCAGGAGGCTCTCGGTGTCGGCGCCGCAGTGGAACTTGTAGCCCTTGGCCTCGAGCTCGGAACGGAGTTCTTGGAAGTTGTAGATCTCGCCGTTGAAGACAATGACGACGCTGCCGTCCTCGTTGGCCATGGGTTGAGCGCCGGCCTCGGTCAGGTCGAGGATCGACAGGCGGCGGAAGCCCAGGGCAACGCGGCCGTCGATAAACTGACCGCCCATGTCGGGACCGCGATGGACGATGCGGTCCATCATCTTGGTGAGCACCTCGGATTGGTTATCCGTCCCACCGACAAAACCAACAAAACCGCACATATACTATCCCCTCTGCTGTTGCTGGGCATCAAATCGAATCAGTAGCTTTTGAGTATACCCGAGGGCGTAAAGAGGGGCGGAATGTTCAGGCAATCTCAACTGAATCAGCTCCGCGCCGACACGCGCCAGTTACCTTTAATGGATATGAGATGAATGAGGCGATTGTTTTGCTATACTCTCTCCGCACGGGCGATTGGCGCAACGGTTAGCGCAGGTGCTTTACACGCACAAGGCTGGGGGTTCGAATCCCTCATCGCCCACCACTGAATTGTTAGGCTCCCAGCAATGGGAGCCTTTCTTTTCTGGGCCCATCGCAGAGGGATTCGAACCCGACAGGGTGCGGAGCTGAGGAAACGCGCAAGCGTTTTCCAGCGCAGCACGCGAGGGCCGTAGGCCCGAAGCGAGAGCGGGCGGCGAAGCTGCACGCGACATCCCTCATCGCCCACCACTGAATTGGAAACGGTCCTCGCAAGGGGACCGTTTTTGTTTGGGCCCAGCGCATGGGATTCGAACCCGACAGGGTGCGGAGCTGAGGAAACGCGAAGCGTTTTCCAGCGCAGCACGCGAGGGCCGTAAGCCCGAAGCGAAAGCGGGCGGCGCCAGCCGCACGCGGACATCCCTCATCGCCCACCACAGAATTGGAAACGGTCCTCGCAAGGGGACCGTTTTTGTTTGGGCCCATTGCAGAAGGATTCGAACCCACCAGCACGTCTGACACAAAGGCCGTGGCCAAAAAATGGCGAAAATGAGTACTGCTACTTTGTTTGCAACATATAAAAAGATAGTATTTGCTTAAGTTACGCAGCATATGTCCATTATTAGGACTAACAGTTGGATCAAAATCGTGCATTCATCGCCATTTCGACTTGCCATCTGGCCTTATTAGTCCAAAATTGCTGCTACCAAATCGGTAACACTACTCATATTTGATGTTGTTTGACCAGCAGGTCTCCCTGCCTTAGCAAATCTAAGGCAAAACGGGCTCCAGACCGCTGAATCATGCCGCATAGGGCACGTCCGCAGTCCGGAACCCGGTCCAAATTGAGTTATTGCGCCGCGTTAGCCCAAGACACCCGACAGAATCTCGATCAGACTGTCCACGTCGACTTCCTCGCAGACGAGCGGCGGCAGGAAACGCAGCGTATGCGCACCTGTAGCGTTGATCACGGCACCGGCGGCCAACGTGCGGGCAACAACATCGTGCGCGTCGCCCGCGGCATCATCCAAATCACAGCCGAGCATCAAGCCGCGGCCACGTACCTCGGTCACGTGCGGCAGCTTGGCGAGCTTTGCCTCCATATAGGCACCCACCTTGGCAGCATGCTCGGCATAATCGCCGCGCACGAGCGCGGAGAGCGTCGCGGCACACGCCGTGATGGCTAGGCAGCTACCGCCAAAGGTCGAGCCGTGGTCGCCCGGCTTAAACACGTCAGCAATCTCCTTCTTTGCCACGACGGCACCCATGGGCACGCCGTCGGCAATGCCCTTGGCAAGGCTCATGATGTCGGGCTCCACACCATAGGTTTGGAACGCAAATGGCTTGCCGGAGCGGAAGATGCCGCACTGAACCTCGTCGGCGATAAGCACGGCGCCCACTTCGTGTGCCAGGTCGCGCGCTGCCGCCATAAACTCCTCGGTCATGGGGTGCACGCCACTCTCACCTTGGATCGGCTCGAGCATCACGGCGCAAATATCACTGCCCAGCTGCTTAAAGATCGCACGCAGCTCATCGACATTGTTGGGCGTGCAGGCCACAAAGCCACCCGGCAGCGGACGGAAACTATCCTGCAGCCAATCCTGCATGGTGGCGGCAATGGTCTCGAGCGTACGGCCGTGAAAACCGCCGCGCATGCACACGATGGTGTTACCGCCGTTACCGGCACGCTTGGCGTACAGGCGCGCGAGCTTCATCGAGCCCTCGTTGGCCTCGGCGCCGGAGTTAGCAAAGAACGTCTCCCACACCTGCTCGCCCGCAGCCGGGGCACCAAGAGCAGCTGCCGTGGTCTCATCGCCGGCGGCAATGGCATCGGCAAGCACGCGCGCACCATCTACGTCGTCGTTAGCAAGCTTGGACAGCAGCGCCGCGACCTGTCCACGCTGCTCGATGTAGAAGTAATTGGAGACATGCATGAGCTTTTTGGTCTGTGCCTCGAGCGCCGAGAGCACAGCCAGGTTGCCATGACCTAGGCTGCACACGCCGATGCCGGCAAGAAAGTCGAGGTACTCACGGCCATCGTCGCCGGTGAGCTTCATGCCGTGACCCTCGACAAACTCGACCGGAGAGCGGCCAAAGGTATGCATAACGTAATGGGATTCAAGCGATTGCTGAGCTGCAAGTGACATGGGATGCCTTTCGTTGAGCGCCGGACGGCGCAGACCTATGGGTGCAGGAATGGGGCGGCTGCGGGTCAGCTAGACCGTCTGAAGCTTCTCGACCTCGTCGAGGTTCTCGGTCAGACGCGCAGCAAACGTCGAAAGCGGATGCGGATGCGTATCGAACTCGTAAGCCGTCTCGGTGGAATGGATCACGGTACCGACGCCGGCATCGGTCAGCAGCTCCAGCAGCAGCGAATGCGGCGTGGTGCCGTTGATGATGTGAGCACGAAATACGCCGCCGGCAAGCGCATCGACGGCCGCGCGCAGTTTGGGAATCATGCCCTTATCGACCTCGCCGCCGTAGAGCATCTCGTTAACCTCGTCGAGCGTTAGGTTGGAGATAAGCGAGTCCTTGTCGCTAAAGTCCTTGTACAGGCCATCGACATCGGTCAAAAAGATCGCCTTATGCGCGTGGAGCGCCGCAGCAACGGCACCGGCGGCGGTATCGGCGTTGATGTTGAAGAAACCGCCGTCCTCCCCCGCCGCGACGGTAGCGATAACGGGAATGTACTCGCTATCGAGCAAGCGCTCGATATAGTCGGTGTTGACGTGCGTCACTTTGCCCACACGACCGAGTTCGGGGTCGAGCGGCTCGGCGATGAGCGTGCCGGCATCGCTGCCCGACACGCCTACGGCCAGGTTGCCGTGGCGGTTGATGGCGGCGACCAGCTCTTGGTTGACCTTGCCGCCCAGCACCTCGCGCACGATATCCATGGTCGCCGGCGTGGTCACGCGCTGGCCGTTCTTAAACTCGACGGGAATATCGTAATGGCTCAGCGCCTCGTTGATGGCCTTGCCGCCGCCATGCACGATGACGGGGCGCATGCCGATGATCTTGAGCAAAACGATGTCGCTCATCACGTCGCGGCGCAGTTGCTCGTCAACCATGGCGGCTCCGCCATATTTGATAACGACCGTCTTGCCGGTCAGGTTTTTAATCCACGGCAGCGCTTCGAACAGCAGCTGCGCGGTTGCTTCGTTGGATTCGCTCGAACGACAATCGCGTGCGAATTTCATAATCTGCCTCGTCTTTCGTATCGTTATCACGCTGTGCTTCGCTGTCCGCAATCGCGGCAAGATGCGCAGCGTGCCTGGAATCTAGGAACGGTAGTCGCCGTTAATGGAGATGTACTCGTGCGTGAGGTCGCAGGTCCACACGGTCGTTGCCGCGTCGCCTGCGCCCAGGTTGGCCGAGATTACGATCTCGGGCGCCTCAAAACGTCGCAGGGCCTCATCCTCGTCAAAGGGAACGGTCAGACCGTCGCGGCAGACGGGCATGCCCATCATGTCGATGGAAACGTCTTCCTGATTAAACTTCACGCCGCACTTGCCAAGCGCCATGGCAACGCGGCCCCAGTTGCAGTCGTGGCCAGCGATGCAGGTCTTGACGAGCGGCGAGTTGGCGACGGCACGGGCGGCGATATCGGCTTCCTCGTCGTTGGCGGCGCCGGTAACGTTAACCGTCACGAGCTTTGACGCACCCTCGCCATCGGCCGCGATGTTGCGCGCCAGGCTCTCGCACACCTCGTGCACGGCAAAGGCCAACTCATCAAAGGCGTCAGTGCCCTCGACGATGGTCTCGGCATCTGCGGCTGCAGCGCCAGAAGCAAGCATGATACAGGTGTCGTTGGTCGAGGTATCGGAATCGACTGTCACCTTATTGAAGGTCTGCTTAACGGTCGAGAGCAACAGGGCGTGGAGCGCCGCCGGCTCGACGGGAGCATCGGTCGTAATGACCGCGATCATGGTGGCCATATTAGGCATGATCATGCCCGAGCCCTTGCACATGCCGCCCACCGTATAAGCGTTGCCCGCATGGCCCGCAGCCTCACTGCGGTAGCGAACGGCATACTCCTTGGAGTGCGTATCGGTCGTCATGATGGCACGGGCTGCATCGGCACCGCCATGGGCAGAGAGCGCCTCGTAGGCGGACGGGACGGCTGTCTCAAACGTGTCGATCGGCAAAATCTGTCCGATCACGCCCGTGGATGCAACTAGGATCTGCTGGGGTTCACAGCCGATGACCTGTGATGCGATGTTGCACGTCTCGCGCGCGCAGGCAAGGCCGGTCCCGCCCGTGGCGGCGTTCGCGTTGCCAGAGTTGATTGAAACGCCGGCGATGATGCCATAGCCCTTGTCCGCACCGCCCAGGTTGGCACGACTCACCTGCACGGGCGCCGCGCAAAAGCGGTTGGTCGTAAACACGCCGGCGCCGGGACAGGGCTCATCGGGCACGACGAGTGCATAGTCCAAGCGCTCGGGATTCTTCCGGAATCCCGCATGGATGCCTGCGGCCTTAAAGCCGGCAGCTGCCGTAACGCCACCCTCGACGGCGCGAATCTTAATATCAATCAGGTCGGTATTCATCGTCCCTACGACTCCTTATATCAGACAAAAAAACGGGCATCGGCTGGCACGCCATACCGGTCGCAATTAGTAGACCAGCTTAAAAGTGGCGCCCAACTCGATACCCGACTACCAAATCGTTAACAATCGAATGTGCTACACCGGGCACGCCACTGTGGGCAAGCCTCGTCGCTCGTCAAAGCCAAAAACGATGTTGGCGCACTGGACCGCCTGGCCTGCTGCACCCTTGCACAGATTGTCGATAGCACCCGTCGCCACCAGCACGCCCGCGCGCTTGTTGAGCGCAAGACCGATCTGGGCAGCGTTGGTGCCGACGACCGAAGCCGTCTTGGGCTGCTGGCCGGCATCGAGCACGCGCACAAAGGTGCGACCGGCGTAGAACTTCTTGTAATGGTCGACGACGTCCTCAAGGGCCAACGTGTCGAGAGCCTGCGGCGCGAGCGGCATCGTCACCGTGGAAAGCAGGCCGCGCTTGAGCGGTGCCAAGTGCGGAGTAAAGACGACGCGATCGGTCAGGTCCAGGATCTGCTCAATCTCGGGCGTATGGCGATGTTTGCCTACGCCATAGGCCTCCAGATTCTCGTCCGCGCTGCAAAAATGGGTGCGGGCGTTGCAGGACTTACCGGCACCCGTCACGCCGCTAATGGCATCGACAATCACGGGGCCGTTCTCGGCCACCCAGCCCGCACGCACGGCAGGAGCGGCAGCGAGGCTCGTTGCGGTGGGATAGCAGCCGGCGCAGGCGACCAAAACGGGCTTTCCGGCGGCATGGCTGGAAGCAGCGGTCTCTAAGTCCTGGCAGAACAGCTCAGGCAGGCCAAAAGCGCGGGTCTTGAGCAACTCAGGGCTCGTGTGCTCGGCGGCATACCATGCCTCAAAGACAGACGCGTCGCTCAGACGGTAATCAGCCGAAAGGTCAAAGCAGGAAACGCCCGCGGCAAGCAGCGCGGGTACCTGTGCCATAGCAGCCGTGTGCGGCACGGCAAGAAAAACCGCATCGCAGCCCTTGAGCTCGGGGGCGTCATGCGTGGTGAAAACCAGGTCGCTCACGCCAGCAAAGCTCGGATACACCGCGGACAGCGGCTGGCCGGCATCGGCGTTGGACGTAGTGGCCACAAGTTCAAACTCGGGATGGCCGAACACGAGGCGAATGAGCTCGGCTCCGGCATATCCGGCCGCGCCGACGATTCCAACCTTCAAAGACATATCAGACTCCTTGTCTGCGATTTATGCACCGATGCGCATTTCGCAGCGGTCGTTATGAAGTGGTTTGAAACTTTAGCACCAAAAGATGCATGAATACGTAAATGGCTTGCGTGTTCATGCATTGAAACATTCCCGACACATTCGCTTGAAGGAATTGACAAATGGAGCGGGCCCCGTGTTGCCCG
>CABUUJ010000013.1 GCA_902494715.1 uncultured Collinsella sp. | reverse complement strand
CGCGGGGCCAGCGGCTGGAACTGCTCCGTGCAGATTCACGTCTATGGCAAGACATACAACAACTACTACGGCAGCGCCGGCGGAGACGCCTGGGCAACAGAGTACGCTTGGATTCCCCAGCGCGGATACTCGCAACCGCATCCTCCCAAGAACCCGAAGCTGGCCCGCGTTTCCGACACATCCCACAAGATTGCGTGGGACGTCGACTACACGGGCATGGACGGCGCGTACCCCTGGGCTGGCGTGTACGTAGACCGCCGCACCGACGACGGCTCATGGGTGAACATCGCCGACGTCTCGTGGGACGTGACCAACTACACCGACAACTCGACGACCGCAGGCCACAAGTACGAGTACCGCCTTTGCGCCCACGGCCCTGGCGGCAACTCCACGCACGTGTCCTGCGGAACCACGTACACAACTCCGTCGGCACCTTCGCGCATCGATGCCATCAAGGCCGGCGCGTCCGAGGTGACGCTGCGCGTCTACGGGGCGTGGTGGTACGCCAGCGCATGGGATGTTCAGCGATCAGGCGACGACGGGAAGACGTGGGCGGCGGTCTCGACCACCACCGAGGGCGAAGACCCCGCATGGGTAGACCTGCACGACACCTCCGCGCCTGCCGGCACGATCGTCTACCGCGTCAGGGCCAAGCGCGGTAGCCTAACGTCTTCGTGGGTCGAATCGAATTCCGTGACCACGATCACGCCGCCTCTCGCACCGAAGGTCACCGCCGACCATGTTGTGCCAACGGGGTCGGCGGCATCCGTCTCGTGGGTGCCCAACCACCCCGACGGCTCGGCGCAGTCCGCCGCGCAACTTGAGCTCGTCGGCAGCGAGACGATAACGAAGTCGTACACGACCGAGAAAAGCGCATCGATCGCACTCACGAAGGGAAGTTGGAAAGCTCGCGTTCGCACGAAGGGACTGCACGCCGATTGGGGCGCTTGGTCTGGCTATGCGGCGATAACGGTCGCCGACTACCCGCAGTGCTGGGTCGCCTCCCCCGCTACCGACGGCATGCTCGTCGATGCGGTGCCGCTCACGGTGCAAGTCGCCGCAACCGACGAAACTGGCATCGCGCAGGCAACGCTCACGCTCGCAGAGGTCGGCGGCGCGACGGTCGCCACGGCAGACGTCACGAACCTGAAGCCAGTGAGTTTCGGCAGCTACGCCACCATACGCAACGGCATCGACTATCTGCTCATGCTCACGGTCAAGGGCGGCTCCGGCCTGTCCAAGACGGCCATGCGCCGCTTCAAGACGCACTGGGCGGAACCGGCCATCCCAGACGTGTCGCTGTCGTACGACGATGCGCTGGCGTGTCACGTGAAGGTGCGCAACGGCCTCTCGTCATACGAGATCGAGCAGACCACGCTCGTAGGCCCCATGACGGTCGACGAGGTGAGCAATGAGCTTTCCATGCTAGGCACGATCACAGTCGATGGTGACGCGCTGGTGCTCGGCAACGCCTCCCGCTGCTCCGCCTTCACGGTGGAGCGCGTGGCGTACGGCGGCGATGCCGTCATAGCATCCGGCGTGCTTGACTCCCAAGAGACGATCGACCGCGTGCCGCCGCTAAACACCGACTACGAGTACAAGGTCACCGGGTACGCCGACAACGGCACCTCGTCGCAGACCGTGACCGATGCCAACGTGTTCGCGCACGGGATGGCGCTTAACTTCGGCCAGGATGCATCGACCGTGCTCGTGCTCGACTACAACGGCGACTACTCGACAAGCTCTCAGCGATCCGTGGAGACATACCACTTCGCCGATGGCGGCGAGAACGGCGACCTGCCCATTTCGTACATGCTCGACGAGCTGAACAAAAAGACCTCGCTCTCATGGGAGATGAAGCGCGACGGCCACGACAGGTACATACGGATTATGGACGAGCAGTGGAGGGGATGGTGGCGCGGACATGCGGGCGAACGCGCATACGGCCCCATGGACTTCGACATGTCTGTGAAGGGTGCAGGCATCTGGAAGGGTTCGGCCAACGTCACGCACAACGTCTTCGAGGAGCCGATAAATGGCTGATTGGGGAAAACCGTTCCTCACCTCGTTCCGCTTCATGCGCGTAGACCGCGCAAGCGGCAACGAGGTCGAGAGAATCACGAACATAAAGAACGGCGGGTGCATTGAGCGCAACCAGGACAAGGACTACACCACAGGGCAGGTCGATTACTCCGGGGCGCTCGATATCGGGGCAGATCTGCTGCGGGTGTACCTCGATGCCGACTTCGGTGGCGCGTCAGTCAGTGAGGCGCTGGGGACTTTCGTTGTCTCAGCGCCGAAAAGGACCAGGCGCGGCGTCAACTCAACCGGCACGGCAGGCCTGTCGGGCAGGCTGTCGGAGGTTGCGGAGGACGAATTCGATGCCCCATTCACGGTGGCGGCTGGAACCGTGGTTGTCCCCTACGTCGTAAAGCTACTCAAGGCGGCTGGCTTCGCTGACGTGATCGCCGACGGCTCCGACTACAAGCTGGCGCAGGATTGGACGCTCGGAATCGATTCGGGCGACATGAGACTGTCGAAGCGCCTGGCGGCGTGCAACGCGCTGCTCGACGTGGCGGGCTTCCGCGCCGTCGACGAGGACGCCTACGGAAGGCCCGTACTTCGCAGATATAGGGAGCCGCAGGACAGGCCCGTTTCCATGACCCTTCGAGAGGGCTCTGGCGCACGCTTCATCAACGAGGTAGTCGACGAGCTTGACCGCTCGGGCGTCGCCAACGTGGTGCACTGCGACTACGAAACGCAGGACGCCTTCTACCGTGGCACGGCCATCGACTCAGACCCGAGCAGCCCTTACTCCACGGTTTCGCGCGGTTGGCGCAAGACGGCCACGTACAGCTACAGCGACCTGCCCGATGGGTCTACCGATGCCGAGAGACAGAGGAACGCCGATGCCAAGGCTAACGAGATGCTGCGAACACAGCAGAGCGCTATCCGTAGAGTCACGGTCAAGCGGACGTACGCGCCTATCGCGTGCGGCGATGCCGTGATGGTCGATTGGGCAAGCGCCGGCATCAGCGGCAAGTTCGCGGTGAGGACTGCGACTCTCACGCTCGTGGGAGGGTGCCCAATAGAGATGGAGGTGAAGAGGTACGAGCGATGAACTCATGTCGGCCATGCGCCGATACGGCGCCGCGATGGCCGATGCGACCGCCAACGACCCTCCCGGCCAGCAGGCGTGCTACGGAACGGTGAATTCCGTATCCGGAGCCACCATGGCCGTATCGGTGAAGGGGGCATCCCTGAAGCTCCCGTACACCACCTCATGCTCGGGAGCCAAGGCAGGCGACCGATGCATCATTCAGGCAATCGGCCCGCACGCCATCGTGATCGGCGTGCTAGCTAAGTAAAGGAGGTGCGATGGCAGATACCAACAAAGGCGCGGCGCTGCTGCTCAACGATGCGGGCAACATCGACCGCGCCAGAACCACCGACGGCTCGATCTTCCGCATCGAGTCGACGCTATCGATGGAGGCCGCCGAAGAGGCCAAGACGGCAGCGGCGAACTGCAACACCGCGACTGAAAGCGCCGAAGCGGCAGAGAAGACGCGCGTGTCCAACGAGAACGCTCGGAAAACGGCTGAGACCGAGCGCGGCAACAACGAGACAACCCGCAAGAACAACGAGACGTCGCGCAAGAACGCCGAGACAACACGTCAAGACAACGAAACTGCGCGAAAGAATGCCGAAACCACGCGCCAGAACAACGAGACGAGCCGATCGAACGCCGAGATCGAACGCAAAAAGGCCGAAAGCCAGCGCCATGACGAGCATATCGCCGACCAACAGGCATCGAGCAACGCGACCTCTGCGGCGAACGGCGCGGCTTCGCGTGCGGACGCAGCGGCGAACCAGGCGTTGCAGATCGCCAACTCCGTGGCGCAAGGCAGCGCAGGAAGCTCGGACGTCGCGGAGCTGCGTGCCCAGAACGCGAAGCTCGCAACGCTTTTGGCGAACTCGACAGGTCAGTTCATATACATGGGCGGAACAGTCTACTGCCCGGCTTCAAAGGCATCGGCGAGCGGGGTGACCGTAACGTTCGGCTCAACATGCTCCGCAAGCGGCAACACCATCACATTGATTTAAGAAGGAAACGAAATGGCTCAAGCTAAGATCCTCACAGTGGGCGGCACCAACTACGAGATGATAGACGACACCGCCCGCACCAACGCCACCACGGCGCTCAACAACGCCGAGTACAACCGACAGGGCCTGATCGGCAAGTACCCGGGCCAGTCGCTCGCAACGCTTCTCGCGGGCGAGGTCTCCGGCTCCGCCACCATCTACGATGCGCTGCACAAGCGCGTGCAGGCAGCGAACTTCAGCGGCATGCGCGTGGGCGACTACATCGACGTGCCGCTCGTGAGCGCGTCAAACGTGGCGGCCCAGCAGTCCGTGCGCTTCCTGCTTGCGCACTTCGACCCGTACTACCAGTGCGGCGACAGCGCCAAGGGCCACCACATCGCGTTCATCGCGTCCGCGCCCGTCGCCGTGGCCAAGACCGTCACCGGCGTGGCCAACGACAGCTACCTGATGTGGAACACTGCGAACACCAACCAGGGCACCGCAGACGTGAAGAACCCGTACCTGAACAGCAACCTCAAGGCGTGGGAGAAGCTGTTCGAGGCGTGCCTGCCCGAGGGGCTGACCAAGTACCTGCTCACCCAGCGCGTGCTGCTTGATGAGCGTTACAGCGCGAGCGGCGCGCTCAGCGACTCCAACAGCTGGAGCTGGCAGGACATCGGCAAGGTGTGGTCGCCCTCCGAGATGGAGGTGTACGGCTGCCCAGTGTGGGGCACCAAGGGCTACAGCGTGGGCTTCGACTGCCAGTTCGACCTGTTCCGCGATACCGCGCACCGAGTCAACGGAAATCGGTACGTTTGGTGGCTGCGTTCCGTTGCGTCGGGCTCCGCGTCCGACGTGTGCTACGTCAGCAGCAACGGCACTGCCAGCTACGACTCGGCGACGAACGTCTGGGTTCGCCCCCGCCCCGGCTTCCTCGTCGGCTAGCCAGCCGAGTGCTCTATACTCTGCTTTTAGGCGACCGCCTTGCGCGGTCGCCTCCTGCCCGCGAAGCGGGCCGTTTTTTCGCCAGTTTCCCCAGGAGGTGCACGTGAGTGGCGTCTACCAGCGCAACCGCGAGGTGTCCGAGTACAAGTTCTTCACACAGGCCATCGCCATCCGCGTGGAGGTTAATAAGCTGATGGCGTCCTCCTCAGTAGTGCCCAAGGCCTACAGGCTGCTGAACGCGGTGCCGACCGTGGAGACGGCGCGCAGCATCGTGTATAACGTCAACCGCGCCGACTGCTTCTATCCCAACAGCTCGTTCAACGCGCTGGAGAGGAAACGCTACCTGACGCTGGCCATAGCGGACTGCGAGCAGCTTATGCTGGACATGCAGTGCCTCATGGATATCGGCCTGCCCGTGAACGCCAACCGCTTCGAGGAGCTGGCGGCCATGGTCGAGGAGGAGATCAGGCTGCTGAAGGGCGCGCGCAAGAACGTGCGCGTCACCGGCAAGAAGTCCACCGAGGAGCGCATAGCCGAGGCCGAGGCCGAGCTAGAGCGCCTGCGTTCGCTATAATGGACGGCGGTCGCGCCTTGTTTATCGGTACAATTGGTGGCTGCGTTCCGTTGCGTCGGGCTCCGCGTCCAACGTGTGCTACGTCAACAACAACGGCAATGCCAACTACAACTCGGCGACGAACGTCTGGGTTCGCCCCCGCCCCGGATTCCCTTATTGCCAGACCGAGTAGGCCCCAGGGCCGAAAGCAGAGCGCGGAGAGGAAGGAAGGCGCGACCGTCGGGCATGCGCCCGTAAATACGCACCCCGCGAGGGTGGCCGGACGCTGCTTGCATGGCGCGGCGCTCCGTGGCTTCGCCGCGTTTCATGGCCATACCTCAAGCGGCTGCCAGAGCCACATTGCAAGCCGCGCGGGGTGCCTCCTGTGAACTCCGAGCAAAGGCGGGCGGCGCGCCGCAAGCGCCGCGAGGAGAAGCGCGCGCAGGCCAAGGCCGAGCGCGTCAAGGCGTGCACGCTTGATACCGTGGCCGACCTCAACAGCCTGTGCAAGGCATCGAAGCAGGCCGCGCGGGGCGTGATGTGGAAGGCATCCACGCAGAGGTACATGAGAAGCTACCTGCGCAACGCCGTCCTGTCCCGCCGCGACCTTTTGGAGGGGCGCGACATATGCCGGGGCTTCATACGGTTCGACCTGTGGGAGCGCGGAAAGCTGCGCCATATCAGCGCCGTGCACTTCCCCGAGCGCGTGGTGCAGAAGTCCCTGGCACAAAACGCGCTCGTTCCCGCCATAGTCCCCACTCTCATAGCCGCCAACTCCGCGAACATAAAGGGGCGCGGCACCGACTACGCCCTGAAGCTGCTCAAGCGCCACCTGGCCGACCACTGGAGGCGGCACGGCCGCGAGGGCTACATCCTCCTGGGCGACTTCTCCGACTACTTCGCGCGGATAGCGCACCAACCCGTCAAAGACCAGGTGGCCTCCGCGCTGCTAGATCCGCGCGTGGTCGCCTTGGAGCACCGCCTGATAGACGCGCAGGGCGATGTGGGCCTGGGGCTGGGCAGCGAGCCGAACCAGATATGCGCCGTGGCCCACCCCAACCGCATCGACCACTATGTGACCGAGATGCTGCGCCCCGAGTCTTACGGGCGCTACATGGACGACTTCTACCTGATACACGAGTCCAAGGACTACTTGCAGGTGTGCCTGCTGCTGATAGAGGGCAAATGCGCCGAGCTGGGCATCGAGCTGAACCCGCGCAAGACGCGCGTGGTGAAGCTCACGCGCGGGTTCACGTGGCTGAAGAAGCGCATCTTCTACACGGAGACGGGCCGCATAGTCGTGAAGCCGTGCCGAGACTCCATAACGCGGGAGCGCCGCAAGCTCAAGAAGATGGCCCGCATGGTCGCCGATGGCGTCATGACCCCCGAGCAGGTGGAGCAGAGCTACCAGAGCTGGCGCGGAGGCATGAAGCGGCTGGACGCGCACCGCAGCGTGCGGGCCATGGACGCGCTGTACCGCAGCCTGTTCGGAAATCTCGCGCAGGGGGGGGTGCTCAATGCAGGCCAACCAGAGGGACGATTCAAGCGGAAGCAAGCCCTCGCAATAGCGAAGAACCGGCAACTCAAAGCAGCGGCCTAAGCGAAGCGGCTGCGAAATAACAGAAGCATCGAAGGCGTGCTGCGGCGCGCCTTCTTCCTTTGCGCCCATCAAAGCGGCTCGGCAATCTCACGGCGCTAATACGATGGCGGCACATTCCCCGACAAGAGAGGAGTCCGCATGGACACTGAGGAAGACACGCCGCGCCCCAACGAGCTTCAAGATGGCACCATGGCCGAGGTCAACGCCCTGCGCGATCTGCTGTCGCAGATCGGCGACCCCGACGCGGCGCACGACGCGGGCGTTATCGACGATGACGAGTACGCTGAGCGGAAGGCGCGAAAGCTCGCCTACACCGCGGCGCTCGCCGCCTACGACGGCGGCGAGACGCTTGACGTATCGGCGCTGCTCGACCAGATGCGCGAGCAGGCGTCGCAGCCGACGCAGACCGAGCAGAACACGGCAAACATCGACTACCTGCTCATGACGGTCGGAGGTGACCAGTAATGCCGACGAAGAAGACCGACGAGCACTCCAAGCACTTCGCGCTCGTCAAGAAGTACTACGACCGACCTCTTTGGAGCAAGGCGCGAGTGCATAAGGCAGTCGAGTGCAAGTGGATTACCGCCGACGAGTACAAGGAGATCACCGGCGAGGAGTACACGGCCGAATAGGCGGAAGGAGGGCGCTCAGGATGGAAGTGCTCAAGCTCTTTGCGCCATATGGGCCGGGATGGCTCGGTGGCGTCCTTCTCGGCCTCATAGCCTTCTACTTCGGCCGCCAGTTTTTGGATGAATACAAAAGGCAGAACGAACGCAAGGCCGGCATCGACATGAAGCGCGAGGAGCGCAAGCAGGCCGAGGTCGACGAGCGCGCGCAGCGGGACCGCGAGCGCTCGCAGATGGAGGGCCGCATCGCCGCGCAAATGGAACGCAGCAACTCGCTCATGGAGGCCATGAAGACCCTCATGAAGTCAGTCGTGGCGTCCAACGAGGTCCTGCACAACGACTTGGCCCACAGCCAAGCGCGTAGCCAGGGAATGGCGGAGAAGGTCGACCACATCTGCGACCGCGTCGACCTGATCTACAGCAAGGAATCCGACAGATAGGAGCAATCGAATGGATGAGATCCAGGCGGGCCTCACGGTGTGCACGGTGCTGGTCGTGCCGTACATCGTGCAGGCCATCAAGACGAAGGCGATGACGGGCAATGTCGCCCGCTGGACGGCCATCGCCGTCTCGGCGGGATGCGGCGCCCTCACGGCCATGTCGGGCGGCGTCCCGACCGAACCCTCGGCGTGGGTTACGTCCATCTTCGCCGCCGTCGGCGGCGTGCAGGTGGCCTATGCGGCCTTTAAATCGGTCGGCATCACGGACAAATGGCTGGACGCCCTTCTGGCGCTCGGCGACATCAAGGAGGACTAACATGGCAGACTTCGCGAACGTCCAACCGGACGAGTACAAGCTCCTGGGGCGCAACTTCTCCGCAGGCCGCCCGTTCGGCATCAGGGGCGTGACCATCCACCACATGGCCGGCGACCTCAACGCCAGCCAGTGCAACGGCATCTGGGGTGCCAACGGCTGCTCGGCGCACTACTCGGTCGACCGCAACGGCTACATCGTGCAGCACGTCAACGACACCGACCGCGCCTACGCCTGCGGCGACGGAATCGGCACCGGACGCGGCAACGACACGACCATCTCCATCGAGCACGCGAACAGCGGCAGCAACCCGTGGACGGTGCACGAGAAGGCCATCGAGAGCGGCGCGCACCTGGTCGCTGCCCTGTGCCTGTACTACGGCCTCGGTCGCCCCGAGTGGTGCAAGAACGTGTTCCCGCACCGCTACTGGAGCGCCACGGCCTGCCCCGGCGAGCTTGCGGGCTCCCAGCGCGACCATTACATGCAGCGCGCTCAGGCGTGGTACGACGCGATGAAGGACGGCAAGGCACCCGCTCCCTCCACCGCCGCTAAGCCTGCCGCAGCAAATCCCGTTCAGGCGGCATCCGGCGGCTTCTCAAAGGCATCCGGCAAGCGTGTCCCCGTCCACTACTCCCTCCACCTCAAGGGCGGCGGCTGGCTGGACGAGGTGACCGACTTCGGCTCCGGCGACAACGGCTTCGCGGGCTACCCGTGCCGACAGCACGACCTCCTTTGCGCCCGAGTCGATCGCGGTACACTCAAGTATCAGGTGCATACCATCGAAGACGGCTGGCTCGACTATGTGACCAAGGGCGACCGCAACGATACCGTCAACGGCTGCGCGGGTATCGTCGGTCATACCATCGACGGCGTGCGCATGTACTACGTGACCCCGGGCGGCGAGGAATACAAGCAGGCATATTATCGCTCGCAGACCACCGCACGCGCTGGGTGGCTCGATACCGTGTGCGACGATGGCTCCACCTATGGCGGCGATGATTACGCCGGTTTCTTCGGCGAGCCGCTCGACCGACTCCAGGTCTGCATCACCGACGGCAACCCGTACTAGCATGATCGCGCTGGCATTCGTCCTCGGCTCGCTCTTCGGCGGCACCGTGGCGACAATCGGGCTCTGCATCGTGAGCATCAACCGGCATTAGCCGCAGCCCGCTCTAGTTATCCCGGGCGGGCTTTTTTCTCGAGAAAAGGTGTTGCTACGCCGCCCGTGGTATCCTGAGCAACACGACGGTCCCAACGGCGCAGATCTCGGTTCTAGAATCTATGCAGACGGGGCACCATTTAAATTAAGAAGCCCGTTACCCCCGCGGTGACGGGCTTTTTGCTACCGATATGCCGGGATTCGAACCCGACAGGGTGCGGAGCTGAGGAAACGCGCAAGCGTTTTCCAGCGCAGCACGCAAGGAGCGGAGCGACGCAGCGAAAGCGGGCGGCGCCAGCCGCACGCGGACATCCCGCTGGGGGCACCACAGAATCTGAGAAGCCCGTTACCAATTCGGTAGCGGGCTTTTTGCTACCGATATACCAGGATTCGAACCCGACAGGGTGCGGATCACGGCATCATCGCAAAGCCAGTGGGCAAAAAATAGCAAATATGAGTACTGTTACCATTTTAGTAACAGCGATTTCATGCCTTTAGAAGTCGATTTGGACGTCAGGCGTCCTACGGCGGAAGAATTGCAGACGTTTATCGGCTAAGTACTTGTACATATGTTGCGTAACACTACATATTTTGCAAATAAATAATGCTACAGGACTTGTGACAGTACTCATATTTGACGTTTTTTGTCCACAACCCTTTATACCTAGGCAAGTCGGCGGCAAAACGGACTTCAAAGCGCCCTTCGCAAACAAAAACCGGGGCCCGCATGATGCGGACCCCGGCTCAATACCGTGACGATATGTCAGTTACGCTCTACACGTAGAACAGGATGTCGTCGTAGGTCGGGACCGGCCAGTAGTCGGCGGCCACGATCTCCTCCATGGCATCCACGGCGGCGCGCAGCGTATCCATAGCGGGAACGACCTCGTGCGCGTACACGTTGGCCTGCTCCTGACCATCGAGGCCCTCGGCCTTCTGATGCACGGCGTCGAGCGCCTTGATGGAGTCGTTGATGGTGGTGATACCGTTGCAGAGCTTGTTGAGCGTGTTCTGCTCGCACTGCATGGCGGCCTCGGCGCCGGCGGCACGAATAGTCTCAAGGCCCTTAGCGACCTTGGTGGCATAGGCGGTAATGACCGGGCGATAGGTACGACGCGCCTCGCGAACCATCGTGGTAGCCTCGATGTTCATGAGCTTGTTGTACTTCTCGAGCTTGCAGTCGTAGCGGCACTGAGCCTCGGCCTTGGTCAGGACACCCGTCTCCTCGAAGAGCGCGATAGCCTTATCGGAAACAAAGGCGGGCAGGGCATCGGCCGTGGTCTTGTTGTTGGCAAGGCCTCGCTTCTCGGCCTCAATGGGCCACTCGTCGGAGTAACCGTCGCCGGAGAACAGGATGCGCTGGTGATCGGTCAGCACCTTCTTGCAGTACTCGAGCGCGGCATCCTGGAACTTATCCTCGGGCGTACCCTCGAGTGCGTCGGCGAAGGACTTGAGCGACTTGGCCACGGCGGCATCGAGCACCAGGTTGGAGTCGGAGACGTTCTGCTCGGAGCCGCAGGCACGGAACTCGAACTTGTTGCCAGTGAAGGCGAACGGGGAGGTGCGGTTGCGGTCGGTGTTGTCCTGCATCAACTTGGGCAGGGTATCGGCGCCCAAGTCGAGCACGCCGCGCGTGGCATGGACGGAAGCCTTGCCATCGATAATCTTCTCGACGACCTCGGTAAGCTGGTCGCCCAGGAAGATGGACATAATCGCCGGAGGAGCCTCGTTGGCGCCCAGACGATGGTCGTTGCCGGCCGAGGCAACGGAGGCACGCAGGAGCTCCTGATAGTTATCGACGGCCTCGATCACCGCGGTGAGGAAGACGATGAACTGCAGGTTGTCGAGCGGGGTGTCGCCCGGGTCGAGCAGGTTCTCGGACTCGGTGCCAAGCGACCAGTTGTTGTGCTTGCCCGAACCGTTGATGCCCTCGAAGGGCTTCTCGTGCAGCAGGCAGACCAAGTCGTGACGGGAGGCGATGAGCTTCATCTTCTCCATCATGACCAGGTTCTGGTCGATGGCCTCGTTGACCTCGCCATAGACAGGGGCGAGCTCATGCTGGCAGGGAGCGACCTCGTTGTGCTTGGTCTTGGCGGGAATGCCAAGCGCCCACAGTTCATCGTCCAGGTCCTTCATATAGGCCGAGACGGTAGGGCGGATAGCGCCAAAGTAGTGCTCCTCGAGCTCCTGGCCCTTGCAGGGGGCAGCGCCAAAGAGGGTGCGGCCGGTGATGACCAGGTCCCTGCGCTTGCGGTAAGCGTCCTTCTTGATCAGGAAGTACTCCTGCTCATCGCCCACGGAAGGAACGACCTTCTTGGGGGTCTTACCAAACAGCGCCAAAACGCGCTTGGACTCACGCGAGAGCGCGGTCATGGAGCGCAGCAGCGGGGTCTTCTTGTCCAGGGCCTCGCCCGTGTAGGAGCAGAAGGCCGTGGGGATGCACAGGACATCGTCCTTAATGAAGGCGGGGCTGGTAGGATCCCAAGCGGTGTAGCCACGGGCCTCGAAGGTGGCGCGCAGGCCGCCGTTGGGGAAGCTGGAGGCATCCGGCTCGCCCTGGATGAGGTTCTTGCCCGTAAACTTGGTAATGGCGGTGCCGTCGTGGTTGGGCTCGAGGAAGCTGTCGTGCTTCTCGGAAGTAATGCCCGAAAGCGGCTGGAACCAGTGCGCGTAGTGCGTCGCGCCCTTGGAGATGGCCCAGACCTTCATGGCGTGGGCAACGGCGTTGGCCACATCCAGGTCGAGCGGCTCACCGTCCTCGAGGGTTGCAGCAAGGCGCTTCCAAATGTCCTTGGGGAGGTAGTCCTTCATGACTTCCTCAGAGAACACCATGGTCCCGAAGCGGTCAGTAAGATCGGCCATACGGAACTCCCTTCGTATCGGCACCGCGTGAGAAGCGGTGTTGATTACTAACGAACGAGTCATAGCTTAGGCTCGCCGTGTTTCCGCGACATTACCGTTATGTTGCTGTCGCGAAACCAATCAATGAGGTTACCGCATCACAGCGGCGCTGCCGCCCTTAATGGCCAATCAACTGTATAAATTGCAGACCTCTCCCCATAGTTTAAGGGTAGTCAATATAGCCCCATCCTAGATTGACCGCTCTGTTATAGGAAATGCCGATAGCAAAGCATTTTCGATTGGTATCCCCAAATAGCGAGTGAAACTCCACCGTGACACAGTGGTGCTGTAGAATCCTTAAAACACATCACACTATTGCGTATCTAAAGGAGCACGATATGCGCGTCGACGAGGTTTTTAAGCAGGCAGCATCCCAGGGCACCGCACCCGTTTCGTTTGAGATGTTCCCGCCCAAGGGCGAGCTTACCCTCGACACGGCTCGCGAGGTGGCAGACAATCTGTGCAAGCTTTCGCCGAGCTTTGTCTCGGTCACCTGCTCTGCCGGCGGCTCGGGCAACGGCGCCACCACCGCCCCCATCGCACATATGATTACGAGCGAATTCGATACACCCTCGGTGGCACACCTTACCTGTGTGGGCCGCTCGCACGCCGATATCGCCGCCAAGATCGACGAGTATCGCACCGCCGGCGTTGAAAACATCCTGGCCCTACGTGGTGATCTTCCCGCTGGCGCGACCGAGGACGACAAGCCCGCCTCTGACTACGCCTACGCCCGCGACCTCATCCCCGAGCTCGTCGACGCCGGCTTTTGTGTGGGCGCCGCAGCCTACCCCGAAGGCCACATTGCCTGCGAGGATCTCAACCTCTCGGTCGAGCACCTCAAGCAAAAGCAAGACGCCGGCGCGAGCTTCTTTGTGACACAGCTCTTCTTTGATAACGAGTGCTTCTATCGCTTCCGCGAGCTTGCCGACAAAGCCGGCATCACCGTGCCTATCACCGCGGGCATCATGCCGTTTATGGGCAAGTCGCAAATCAGCCGCATGGTCTTTATGTGCGGCGCATCGCTGCCCTCCCCCGTCATCAAGATTCTCGCCAAGTACGAGAACGACCCCGAGAGCCTGCAGGCAGCCGGTGTAGATTATGCTGCTCGTCAGCTTTGCGACCTTAAGGAGCACGGTGCCGACGGTCTGCACCTGTACACTATGAACCGTCCTGCAATCGCCGCGACCATTATGGAGCGCCTGGGGTAATGGAAAAACCGCACGTCGATACAACCGTTGTTGAAGTGCCGGCCGACCTTGCGTCGCCGGCGCTTTACCGTATCGACGCTGCCCACCGCCCTCGTGTCGACCGTGCCGAGATGCTGCGGTATCTGGGCTACGGCGGCCAGCAGATTGAGCCCGAGCTAACGCAGCGTATTGAGCTAGTTGTTGAGCGTCTGGAGCTAGACATTGAACCCCGTGGCGTACGCCGCGTATTTGCCATCGATGCCACGGGCGTCGATGAACAGGGCGAGCCTTGCATTCGCTTGGCCGGCACTAATGTTGAGCTGCGGGGTCGTGATATCTATCGCCACCTTAAGGACGCCCGCCTGGCGGCGCTCATGGCCTGCACCCTCGGGATGTCTGCCGAACGCCGTCTACGAACCACCGGAGCCCAGCAACCCCTGGAAGGCGCCGTGCTCGACGCCGCATGCTCTGCCTATGTGGAGGCCGCCGTCGAGCAGATGGACCAGCAGGTCAAGGCTGCAGCCGCTGCGCACGGGCTCGCCGGCAACTGGCGCTTCAGCCCCGGCTATGGCGACTGCCCGCTCACGGCGCAGCGCTCGATCGTGGATGCACTCAACGCCACGCGCCTCATTGGACTTACCGTCACCCCTACCAGCCTGCTCATGCCCACCAAGAGCGTGACCGCGGTGATTGGTCTGTTTGACGGCGAGGTCCACGACGCCCAGAGCCGCCCCACCTGCAATATCTGCCGCATGCGCGAGCACTGTCGCTTCCGCGCCGCCCACACCACCTGCTATTCCAGCCATTAGGAGCCATCGATGTTTACTCCGCTTATCACTCATGATCTGGACGGCGCCGCGCTGGCGGCACCCGTTGATGCCGCACGCCGTAATGGCGCTGCATACAAGACGCGCACGATCGACGACCTTCGCATTAAGGATGACCGCCTGCGTGCCGCCATCGAGGGCACGGGACACCTGCTGTTCGACGGCGGCATGGGCACCATGTTGCAGGCCGCCGGCATGAAGGCAGGCGTCCTGCCCGAGCTGCTCAACTTTGAGGAACCCCAGGTCATCACCGATATCCAGCGTCAGTACGTCAAGGCCGGCTGTGACGTGATCACCGCCAACACCTTTGGCGCCAACGCCCACAAGCTCGACGGCGCCGCCACCGTGGCAGACGTCTTTGCCGCGGCAGTCACCTGCGCCCGCGAGGCCGGCGCCCGCTACGTCGCCGGCGACATCGGCCCCATCGGCGCCCTGCTGCGCCCCCTGGGCACCCTCAGCTTTGACGAGGCCTACGATCTCTTTGCCGAGGAGGTGCGCGCCGGCGTCGCTGCGGGCGTCGACCTCTTTATTATCGAGACTATGACCGACCTGGCCGAGATCAAGGCGGCCGTCCTCGCCTGCCGCGAGAATTCCAACCTGCCCGTCTTTGCCACCATGACCTTTGAGGAAGACGGCCGCACCTTCTTGGGCACGAGCCCCGAGGTCGCCGCCATCACCCTCGACGCCGTCGGCGCCGACGTCCTGGGCATTAACTGCAGCCAAGGCCCTGCCGAGCTCCGAGGACTCGCTGCGCGTATGCTCACCGTTACCGACAAGCCCGTTATGGTGCAGGCCAATGCGGGACTGCCCCACGTGGACGATGACGGCAATACCGTCTTTGATATCCAGGCACCCGAATACGCCGAGGCCGTCGCCGGCATGATTGAGGACGGCGTGAGCGTCGTGGGCGGTTGCTGCGGCACCACGCCGGCGCACATGGCGGCTCTACGCACGCTTATCGACAACCACACGCCCAGCCCACGCCATCGCAAGCCCAGTATGTCGGTCACGAGCGCCCAGACGGTCGTGGACCTTCCCTGCGACGGCCACAAGATTGCCGTCATCGGCGAGCGCATCAACCCCACCGGCAAAAAGCGCCTGCAGCAGGCCCTACGCGACGGCGACCTGGACTACGTCGTGAGCCAGGGCATCAGCCAGCAGGAGCAGGGCGCCGACATCCTGGACGTCAACGTGGGCCTGCCCGAGATCGACGAGGTCAAGGTCATCCAGCAAGCGACCGAGCAGCTCCAAGGCTCCACGCTGCTGCCGCTGCAGATCGACTCCACCGACCCCGCCGCCGTCGAGGCCGCCGTACGTCGCTACGCCGGCAAGCCCATCATCAACTCGGTCAATGGCAAACAGCAGATCATGGACGAGATCTTCCCGCTGGTCGCCCACTACGGCACCAACGTCGTCGGCCTCACGCTCGACGAGGGCGGCATCCCGGATACCGCCGAGGCACGCTATAGCATCGCCGAGCGCATTGTGGCCGAAGCCGCCCGTTACGGCATCGGCCCGGACCGCATCCTCATCGACTGTCTGGTCATGACCGCCTCGACCAACCAGCGCCAGGCTGAGCAGATCCTGCGCGCCATGTCTATGTGCAAGGAGCGCCTGGGCGTCAAGTGCGCACTCGGCGTATCGAACATCAGCTTTGGCCTGCCCGCGCGCCCGCTGCTGGGCTCGGTCTTTTTGGCCGCCGCCTTTGGTGCAGGTCTGGACGCCCCCATCATGAACCCGGGTTCCAAGCGCTTTATGGACACTGTCTACAGCTATCGCGTGCTGAGCGTTGAGGACGAGGGCTCGACCGGATACATCGAGCGCTACGCCGGCTGGACCGACCCGTACAAGATTGCCGCCAACCCGGCGGCCGCTCAGTCAGCATCGAGCGATGCCGCGCCTGCCGCAAGCACCACCGCAAGAGCCGATGACGACCCCATCCGCCACATGGTCGTCTCGGGTCGCAAGGGCGAAATCGCGGCCGAGACCGAGCGCCTGCTGGCCGACCACGACGCCATGGACCTCATCAACAACCACTTTATCCCCGCCCTCGATGAGGTCGGAGTCCTCTTTGACCAGGGAAAGTTCTTCTTGCCGCAGCTCATGGCCTCGGCCGAGGCCGCGCGCGTGGGCTTCGATACCATCAAACGCCTGATGCCCGCCGGCGAGATTGCCGACAAGGGCAAGATCTGCGTGGCCACCGTCAAGGGCGATATCCACGACATCGGTAAGAACATCGTCAAGATGCTGCTCGACAACTACGGCTATACCGTCTTTGATCTGGGTCGCGACGTCGATCCGCAGGAGGTGCTCAAGACCGTCAAGGAGCGCGACATTAAGCTCGTCGGCCTCTCGGCGCTTATGACCACCACGGTCGTCGCCATGGAGGAGACCATCAAGCTGCTTCATGCCGAGGTCCCAGGCGTCAAGATCATCGTGGGCGGCGCTGTGCTCACCCCCGAATACGCCAAACAGATCGGCGCGGACTACTACGCCAAGGACGCCGCCGAGAGCGCGCGCATCGCCGAAGAGGTCTTTGGGCAGTAACACAACGGAAACAACCGAGCACCAAAACGTGCCGCATGCGCCACTTGGCACGTGCGGCACGTTAGAATAGATAAAACTATGCTCGTTTTGGCAGATAGGAGCGCAAGGATGGCGATCACGCCCGCAGAAATCGCGGAAACCCGCGGCATGGTTGAGGAGCAGAACCTCGACATCAGGACCATCACCATGGGTGTTTCGCTCATGGGTTGCGGCGACGAGAACCTCGACCGCATGTGCACGAAGATCTACGACCACGTGACGCACACGGCTGAGCATCTGGTCGAGACCGCCGAGAACCTCGAGCGCGAGTACGGTATCCCTATCGTCAACAAGCGCGTCTCCGTCACCCCGGTGGCGCAGATCGCCGCTTGCTGCAAGGATGAGGACCTCACCCCCATCGCGCACGCCCTCGACCGCGCGGCCGAGACGCTCGGCATCGATTACCTGGGTGGCTTCTCCGCGCTCGTCCAGAAGGGCATCGGCGACGCCGACCGCCGCGTCATCCAGTCCATCCCGCAGGCGCTCGCCACCACCAGCCGCGTCTGCTCCAGCGTCAACGTCGCCAGCCTGCGTGCCGGCATCAACATGGACGCCGTACTCATGGCTGCGCAGACCATCATCGACGCCGCTAAGCTCACGGCCGACCAGGACTCCGTCGGCGCTTCCAAGTTTGTCTGCTTTGCCAATATGGTCGAGGACTCCCCGTTTATGGCGGGCGCCGTCCACGGCGGTGGCGAGGCCGACGCCGTCATCAACGTTGGCGTCTCGGGCCCCGGCGTTATGGCCGCAGCCCTGGAGACGCTGCCCGATTCCGCATCGATGATGGAGGTCGCCGAGAAGATTAAGCAGACCGCCTTTAAGATCACCCGCGCCGGTGAGCTCATGAGCCGCGAGGCCGCCCATCGCCTGGGTGTCGAGAAGGGCATTGTCGACCTGTCGCTGGCCCCCACGCCTGCCATCGGCGACTCCGTTGCCCGCATCCTCGAGATCATCGGTGTTGGCACCTGCGGTGGCCCCGGCACGACCTGCGCACTCGCCATGCTCAACGATGCCGTCAAGAAGGGCGGCGTCATGGCCAGCTCCAGCGTGGGCGGTCTCTCCGGCGCTTTTATCCCCGTGTCCGAGGATGCCGGCATGATCGCCGCCGTCGAGGCTGGCGCGCTTTCGCTCGAGAAACTCGAGGCCATGACCTGCGTGTGCTCCGTTGGCTTGGACATGATCGCCATCCCCGGTGACACCCCGGTCGAGACCATCGCCGGCATCATCGCCGACGAGATGGCCATCGGCGTCATCAACAACAAGACCACGGCCGTCCGCGTGATTCCTGCCATCGGCAAGGGCGTGGGCGACTGCGTCGAGTACGGCGGCCTGTTCGGCCGTGCGCCCATCATGCCGGTGAACCCCAACGCCGGCACCGTGCTTGCCCACCGTGGCGGACGCTTCCCGGCACCGCTGAACTCGCTCAAGAACTAGCTGAGGAGTTCGGGCGAGGAGCCCCGCCGCCGGGCGGCAGACATATAAGGTCGCCTGCTCGGACAGTCCTGACTCGCACGGAGAGCACATTAAGTGCTCTCCGGCTCGTGCGGAACTCGCGATCGACCTTATATGTCTGCCGCCCGGCGGCGGGGCTCCCGCACATCTCAACCTTGGCTGGGTTCTGGCTCAGTGGCAGTCGCTTCGCTTCTGCCCGCCTTTGCTGGTACGACGGTTTGGCGTTGGAACGGTTCTTTTCTGGTATATGCTGGTTGCGGCTCTTCTTTTGGGGGGAGTCGCTTTTTTGTTGCTAGGAGGTTGGCCCGTGGTTGATGGGGATACTCGTTCTGAGCTGCTTTCTGCGGATTGGAATGGCGAATGGATGCGTCTGCAGGCCGCTCGGCATCGGGCTGATGATTCTTTTGAGTGGGATAAAAGGGCTCGGCATTTTCGGCCGCTTGAGACTGCTCCGTATGCCCGGGACTTTATGAAGCTGCTGGCGTTAAAGCCTGGTGAATCCGTGCTGGATATGGGGTGTGGGGCTGGGTCGATTGCTATTCCGCTTGCGCAAGACGGGCATCCTGTGATTGCTGCTGACTTTTCCCCTGCCATGTTGGGCACGCTTGATGCCGGCATTGAGTACTATGGGCTCGAGGATCGCATTACACCGCTTGAGCTTGCTTGGGATGATGACTGGGATTTGGTTGGACCGGTCGCGAAAGCGGTAGATGTTGCCTTTGCCAGTCGCTCTGTCACCACGACCAACCTAAAAGGCGCGCTTGCCAAGCTTGATCGAACGGCTCGTCGACGTTGTGCTGTCACGATGGTCGCCAACTCCAGCCCGCGCTATGACCTGCACCTGATGAACGCCATCGGTGCCTCGGTTACCTGCAGTAATGGCTTTGTGTATGCCTTTAATATCCTCATTCAGATGGGTGCCCTGCCGCAGGTTACGTACTTTGAATCGCCTCGTCGCGATACCTTCGATAGCCTTGAGGCGGGAGTGGCGGACTTCTCCCGCATGCTCGAGCACGGTAACGAGGATAAGATCGACCGTCTGCGCGACTACGTCGCTCAACATATGATTGAGAATCCCCGTGCTGGCGAGCCGGGATCCAAAGGGGTGCCGCAGGGACGCTATATGCTCGACCACGTCCGCAAGGTCCGTTGGGCGTTTATTGCATGGAAGCCGGTCTCTTCGGGCCGTCCATAGACCGCTTTCGGCCGCCGCACACGTCCACCTGTAACCCGCGCTGTTCTCCCGCTCGGCATCCGCATTCTTTTTGAACTGGGCAAACGCGCTCCACACTGCGCCGTTCCTGCGCTATCGTGGGACAGCTCACGTAGATTAAGGCCCCATCGCGGGGCGCCCCATAACATAGAAAGCGAGTACCCATGGCACTGACAGGAGCCCAGGTCAAGCAGCTTCGCAGCATGGCCCATCACCTCAACCCCGCCATCATCATCGGCAAGTCCGACATCAACGAGGGCACCGTCGAGCAGACGGTCGCCTACCTGGAGAAGCACGAGCTCGTTAAGTGCTCCGTACTCGATGGTTCCAGCCTATCCGCCCGCGAGGCCGCCGAAGAGCTCGCCGATCGCTGCCATGCCGAGGTCGTCCAGGTTATCGGCCGCAAGTTCTCGCTGTATCGCGAGTCCTCGCGCAAGGACATCGAGAAGATTAAGCTCGTCTAAGAGCCAACGATCCGGCGAGCCAACATACATCAAGCCTGCGAGCGTCCGAGCAATTCGGACGCTCGTTTTTTATCGCTCGACGAGCACGCGGTTAAGCCTGCCCTCCACCAAGCGCTCGTACAGACGCCGCGTCTCGGGCTCGGGCACGCCATTGACCTGCTCCCTCAGGTGATGCATATGCCCACTGTACAGCTCGACGATATCGCGCCGCCGCCCCGCCGCACTGTAGACGCGCATGGCGCAGCGCACCATATCCTCACGCGCCGTTTCCTGTCGAAGCCCCGACTCCGCCAGCCAAATCGCCGACTGCAGATCGTTTTCTTCTAGAGCGGCATTTGCTCCCTTAATCATGCAATCGATGTACTTTGACTGCATAATGCGTCGCATGCGCAAAAAGTAGGTGGGATTACAGCCATTGGGAACATACAGCGGTCCGGCATAAAGCTGCTCAATCTTAAGGCACAGCTCAACTAAATGGGGTCCGCGCGCACCCGTGCGATTTCCCAAAACCTCGCGGCTTATCTGGTCAAACAGCCGTACATCGGTCTTGACGTAGTCGCCGTTGAGTCCGATGCATTCATTTTGGATGAGCACACACGACTTGCCATCCGGCGTCGGCCCCAAAGCCGACCGCAAGCGCGATATCGTCGAGTACAGGTTATTGCGGGCGCTATTGAACTCGGCATGGGGCCACAGCTCCATGGCCAGCGTCTCACGATCGACGAGCGCATCCATGCCCAGTGCAAGCCGCTCGGCAAGTGTCGCCGCCTTCTTGCGGCGCCACATTTTGTCCGTGATGGGAAACCCGTCGCGCTCGGCGCGAAACGCACCAAACATGCGAATCTCGATATGGTCGATGGTATCAACGGCTTCAACCTCGCCGGCCTGGAACAGGCGCTCGCCCTCCCCTTCTAAATCGTCGCGCAGCGAGTACCGCGACAGTTCGCGCACGGGAAGCTTCTTGCGTATCCTGCCCGCCGGCTCGCCCAGACAATGCATGGCAAGGCGCGCAAAGAGCCGATACGATGGCTCTAGAATCCCCGCGCGATTCATGGACATCCAGGCCGCAAGGTCGCTATCTCGCCCCGCACAGGCCAAATGCAGCGCCACCATCCAGGCCTCCGCTCCACCAACCTGCGTCTGGCTTATATCGAGCAACTCCGCTTCCTCGCGAACCGAAACCATCGAGGTGTTACGCAGATACGCCGCGCGCTCCAGCAGCAATGCGTTATCGCGCATGTACGTAATCGACTCCTCGGCAAGTTTGAGCACTTGGACCGCACGGAACTTTGCATTAACCGGCCGTCCCTCCGCCAGCGACTGCCAGCCTTCTAGCAACAGGCCAAACAGCTGAATCTGGTTGTCGCGCATGCGCACGGCAAAACGATCGAGCTCGTTGAACGCCGCATCGTCGGTTACCGGCAAGCCGGAAAGGAGCCGCCGTGCCGCCAACACCATGCGCACCCAGATAGCCATCGCCTTAAGCCCACGTACGTCGAGCGCCTCCCGCACCACCGTCATCTCGTCGTCGCGCTCGTCGGTTCCCGCAAACGACCCGTCAAAGAGCTCCACCAGCATGCTATCGGCCCGTATAACAATCCCCGCGATGTCGAGCTCGCAGTCGTAAGCCTTGCTCGTTTTGAGCTGCTGTAGAACACCGCCGTCATCTCCCCGTTCGGTCAGGCATCGCTTGATCTCGATATGCGCGGACAACATATCGAGTGTGGTATGGGATGTCTCGATTTCTGGCACGGCCAGGTTCGTAGGGAGCCCAAGCCCGTTGTCCCCATAGCAAACAGCCGTCAGTGTCTGGGCCACCCTCCATGAAACAGGGTCTATTTCGCAGGCCGCCCGTTCGCCCCCGCGCTCGATGACCGATGCCATATAGCGAGCGAGCTTTGTATTGGACACGCTGACCGCTGCCAGATATACGCCAAGCGCCTCGGCAGGCGTTGGCTCTGGAGCCGGATCGTCGGCATCGATCGTGCCCAGCGCTGCTCGGCAGATATCGGCCCCGTGCCCCGTCAGAGCAAGATCGACCCCATACTGCCCAGCAAGTTCAAGGACCGCTTCACGGTCCAAAAAGGCGTCCGCCAGGCCCATCGCCGCATCGCATCGGCCCGCCTTAAGCAAAATCCGGGCCGCCCTCGGAACAAGTTCGGGGCGAGCCTCGGCCACCAACTTACGCAAACGCAAGCGTCCGTTATCCTCTGTGCCCAGACACGTAAAACTCCGCTCGGCGGGATCCAAGCCAAAGATCGGGTAGTCGCGTACAAAGTAGGACTGGTCGACCATCGACAGCCTCACCCCGCAAGCCTCGAGTTCTGCAATATTGCCCTCGCCCATCAAAACCATGAGACATGCCACGCAAAACAGCGCATTATTGTCGAGCGAAGCCAGATCGACAAGTGCCGCGCCATATACGTTGACAATCTCGTTTTCGAGCAGACCGGCTACGTCGCCTTGGCCATACAGACCCGTCTGCAATGCCGAAACGAGTTCGGGCACACCCTGCGTGAGCTGATAAAAGTCGAGCGATGTGCTGATCGAAAACGCCGATGCCCACGCCGAATACTCATAGGCATGCACCTTGAGCATCTGCGCATTGATCTTAACCGAATCGCCCAGCCCATGAATCAGCTGACGATTTGAAGGACGGCAGGAGATAAAGACCCCTACCCCCATAGCGCGCAGGCCGCGAATCCTGTCGATGAGGTCTTCGGTATCGTGCTGATCGAGGTTTGGCACATTATCAATCGCGATAAGGGAGTGCGGTTTGTCTTTGAGTTCTTCGGCAACCACCTCAAGCTGCATAAACACCTCGCGCCCAGTGGCGCGATCGGCCTCGATAATCCGCACGGGGCCTCGCGTCGGGTCGCATTTAACCTCATGGGTGTACTGCAGCAGCACCGAGGTCTTCCCAAACCCGTCGGGTGCATAAAGCACCACGATGCCGGCCTTTCGGCCCTTGGCGATAAGCTCATTCATCAAGCGTTCGCGTCGCACCATATAGCCTCCGCCTAACGGCATCAGCTCGAGGTCGTCTATACCGCTCAAATCGTTTACCATGCCCGCTCCTCAACTCGACCGTATGGACACTGTAGCCGCAAGACCATACAAGCCGCGCTATGAATAGAGCGACCTTGTGTTTTAGGTTGTCTTTTGGTACGCAAGCGGCAAGTTTTTGTACAGCGAGGGCCGATTGTTATTAATCCCCCGACTAATCGGTCTTTAAGCAGGTAAATGAGCTTGTCAGCTTGTCCCATCTAAGCGGCAGTGTAACGCAAATGAACAATGTTCAGCTATGTCATTCAACTCGCCTAGCACCCGCTACCGTCTACGACCTTTTAGTGGCATTTTTGCATAGAATCTGATATAGAATGAATCAAACTGTTGGGCATCCGGCATTCGTCAAGCTTGCGGCAAGATTTTGGTCAAGCGGGCGGAAAGGGATAGCAAAAAGGCCCCCGCAAAGCGGAGGCCTTAGGCAAGGCTATGTCGAGGTGCAGGATTCGCGCTACTCGCAGAGCGAAAGGGCGGCCTCGTCGGCAACGACAACGCAGTTGGTGTGCAGCTGCAGGATCGAAGCCGGACACTTGGGCGTAACCGGACCATAGCACATATCGTGCACGGCCTGAGCCTTGGCCTCGCCGTTGGCGACGACCAGGATCATGCGGGCATACATGATGGTCTGAGTGCCCATGGTGTAGGCCTGACGGGGAACATCGTCGATGCTGTCGAACAGGCGGCTGTTGGCCTGAATGGTGCTCTCGGTGAGGTCGACACAGTGCGTGCCCTTGGAGAAGTGGTCATCGGGCTCGTTGAAGCCGATGTGGCCGTTGTTGCCAATGCCGAGCAACTGCAGATCCGGGTAACCAGCGGCCGCGACGATCTTGTCGTACTCAGAGCAGGCAGTGGCGGCGTCGGGGTTGGAACCATCGGGCACATGCGTGTTGTTCAGGTCAATGTTGATGTGATCGAAGAAGTTCTCACGCATGAAGTAGTGATAGCTCTGGGGATCGTCGTGCGAAAGGCCACGATACTCGTCCAGGTTGTAGGTGCTGACCTCGGCAAAGTCGACGTCGCCCTTCTCGTACCAAGCAGCGAGCTGCTTGTAGGCACCGATCGGGGTGGAGCCGGTGGCAAGACCCAGCACACAGTCGGGCTTGAGGATAACCTGGGCCGAGATGATATTAGCGGCCTTGCGGCTCATATCCTCGTAGTCTTTAGCTTTAATGATCTTCATTACGCGTCCTTTCTCGTACAAGAGAGGCAAGGCTCCCTTACAAGCACTTGCCCGCGGCCCGCGTCGGCCGCAACCAACGTGTGCGGCCACCAGGGCGAGGTCGCGTAATGTATGTGTCTCGTGTCTAACCGCGTCGAGGCCCCTGCCCGTCCACGGTGACCCAAAGCTGTTTAGCCTCGGACAAATCCCATCTTGCCACGGAGGGCGTCCTCTTTCAAGGGCGCCCTCCGTAAACGTGTTTGAATTGTAGGCTAATGGCCTCGTGCACTTGTTAGCGCTCGCGAGCAACGATGAGCTGGTCCATCTCTTCGACATGCACGCCAACGGAGCCCTTGATGCTTGAGAACTCAACGGAGTTGCACACCAAGATGGGAACCGTCACATCGTAGCCCTCGGCAGCAATTGCCTCGCGATCGAACTCAATGAGCACATCGCCCTTATGGACGATGTCACCCACTTGCGCATGTACGGTAAAGTGCTTGCCCTCGAGCTGAACAGTGTCCAAACCAACGTGGATGAGCACGTCCAGGCCATCGACCGTGTTAAGCGCAACGGCGTGTCCCGTGGGAAAAATGGCCTCGACCTTCGCGTCAGCCGGCGCGATCACGCGCGTACCCGTAGGCTGAATCGCCACGCCCTGGCCCAAAAGTCCGGTGGCAAACGTCTGGTCGTTTACCTCGGAAAGCGGAATGACGTCGCCCGAGATGGGAGCATCCAGCGTAAGGACTCGACCACGCATACCAAAAGACCTTAGGACTTTAGTGAACATGCTTCCCCTCGGACATACCAATCAATCAAAATAACCTTAACAGTTTACCACTTGGCAACGGTTTTTGACCATTAGGGAAGTTCGCGCTTGACAACCTCGACGATGTCGTCGACAACGCGCTGGGTCAGCTCGTGCGTCTCGGCCTCGGCCATCACGCGGACCAGCGGCTCGGTACCGCTCGGACGCACCAGAATGCGGCCGCGGCCGTCAAGCTCCTTCTCGGCAGCAGCGACGGCATCCCAGATGGGCTGGCAATCGTCCAGACCAGCCTTGTTGTCCGAATGCACGTTGACGAGTACCTGCGGGTACTTCTTCATGATGCCGGCAAGGTCGGTGAGGGTACGACCGGTGCGCTTGAGCACGGCCAGCAGCTGCAGAGCCGTCACCAGGCCGTCACCGGTGGTGTTGTGCTCCAGGAAGATGATGTGGCCGGACTGTTCACCGCCGATGACGGCGCCATCCGCGAGCATGCGCTCCAGAACGTAGCGGTCGCCCACGGCGGTCTGAACCATCTCGAAGCCCTGTTCCTTCATAGCGATGGAGAAGCCCAGGTTGCACATGACGGTCGAGACGATCTCGGAGTTGGCGAGCTTGCCGCGAGCGGCAAGGTCAGAACCGCAGATAGCCAGGATGTAGTCACCGTCGATCTCATTGCCCTCGCTGTCCACGAACAGTACGCGGTCGGCGTCGCCGTCGTGGGCCAGACCGATATCGGCGTGGGTGCGCAGCACGAGCTCGCACAGGGGCTCGAGGTGAGTGGAGCCGCACTCAACGTTAATGTCGGTGCCGCAGTAATCGGTGTTGATGGCATGGACTGTGGCGCCCAGGCGCTGCAGCGCGGCAGGCGTGGTCTGGCACGAAGCGCCGTGGCCGCAGTCGACGGCAACGACCAGGCCATCGAGCCTCAGGCCATCAAGCGTATCGATGGCATGATCGACATATGCCTTGCGGGCGTCCTTCATCTTGATGATGTGGCCCACGCCGGCACCGGTCGGCAGCGTATCGGCAGCCATGGCTTCCTCGGACATGACCCAGGCGCTGATCTCTTCCTCGACAGCATCGGGAAGCTTCATGCCCTTGCGGCTAAAGAACTTGATGCCGTTGAACTCCGGCGGATTGTGCGAAGCGGAGATGACGATGCCGCCGTCGAGCTCGTTCTGAACGGTGAGCAGTGCCACGGCAGGCGTGGGGATAACGCCGCAGCAATGCGGGCGGCCGCCCTCGGCCATAATGCCGGCGGTCAGAGCGCTCTCGAGCATGGTGCCCGAAAGACGCGTGTCGCGGCCGATGCAGATATCCGGACCAAGGAACTTGGTCGCCGCGCGGCCCAGACGAAACGCGAGGTCGCACGAAAGATCGGCGTTGGCGACGCCACGGACGCCGTCGGTACCGAAGATGTTCTGGGGCATAGGATTGCTCCTTCCCTAGCAGGCGATATGCAACCGCCCACCCTAGTCGAAAAAGAAAAGCGGGACCCGCCGAGGAATCGGCAGGCCCCGCTTGTACATTGTATCTCGAAAGGAGATAAAACCTTAGCGCTTGGAGAACTGGGGAGCGCGGCGGGCCTTCTTGAGGCCGTACTTCTTGCGCTCGACCACGCGAGCATCGCGCGTAAGGAAACCGGCCTTCTTGAGGTCAGCACGGTAGTCGCCAGCGTTCAGAAGAGCGCGAGCGATGCCCAGGCGCAGAGCGCCGGACTGGCCGGAGATGCCGCCGCCATCGCACAGAGCGATAACGTCGAACTGACCGGCGGTGTCGGTCACCTTGAAGGGAGCAAGGGCGTTCTCAACGAGCTGATGACGGCCGAAATACTGCTCGGCGTCACGCTTGTTGATGGTCACCTTGCCGGTGCCGGGGACGAGACGGACGCGGGCGACGGCGTTCTTACGACGGCCGGTACCCTGGTAGACAACGGTGTTCTCAGCCATCTTTAAGCCTCCAGCTCAATCTTCGTGGGGTTCTGGGCAGCATGCGGATGCTCGGCACCAGCGTAGACCTTAAGCTTGGTCATCTGGGCACGGCCGAGGGTGGTCTTGGGCAGCATACCGCGAACGGCGCGCTCGATGACCTTCTCCGGGTGCTTCTCCATAGCCTGGCGGAAGCTCTCAGCCTTGAGGCCGCCGTTGTAGCCGCTGTGGCGATAATAGGTCTTCGTGTCGGCCTTGTTACCGGTAAGCTGGACCTTATCGGCGTTGATGACGACAACGAAGTCGCCGCAGTCGCTGTTGGGCGTGAACTGGGGCTTGTTCTTACCGCGCAGGATCATTGCGATCTGGGTGGCAAGACGGCCCAGGACAGCACCATCGGCGTCGACGAGAACCCAGTTGCGCTGGACCTCGCCCTGCTTGGCGTAGTGAGTCGATTTCGAAATCACTTAGACTCCTCCATGTACAGTACGTGTTGTTACAGAGATTCACGGGGCTCTGCAAGTAACCCGTCCATATTACCCCGCTCGCCGTACGAGTCAACAGGTATTTTGGCTCCGACCAGAGTTTCTGCACATGTCATCCACGAGCCGTGATTTTCCAGCTCTTTAGCTGTTGCCATTTTTTGAGGGTTCGCCGTCGTTAGCGCTCAACGAACTCTTGTATTTCCGCGAGCAGGCGCTTTGCCTCCTGACGGCCCTGGATATACAGGTCGAGGAGCTTTGCCGAATCGTGCTCGACATGGCCGACCTCGACCGGCTTTTGCGGAGCGACGACCAACGCGCGGCCCTCGCGCTCATACTTCCACAGGTGCATGCGCTGGATGTTGTAACGGTCGTGGCGCGTCTCGATAGCCTCGAGCAGATAGGGGTAGTCAGCATAGCGGGCGCGTGCGGCGGGCATAAACTCGTAGGGCTTTTTCTCGTATGAACGGTCCTGCGTGACAATGACAACCGCACGGTCGAAGCCCGCCTCCTCGAGCACATGCTCGATGGGGACCGAATCGGCCACGCCGCCGTCGACGTATTTGTGCCCGTCTATCTCGACCGGCGGTGTCACCAGCGGCAACGAGGTCGATGCGCGCACAGCGTCGAGGTCAAGTACGGCGCTTTTGACCGGCAGGTAGGCAGCGGTTCCAAAGAGCATGTCCGTCGCGACGGCGTACATCTCGATGGGGCTGGCGTCGAACGTCTCGTTGTCAAAGGGATCCAGGCGGTCCTGGACATCGTTGAAGATAAAGTCGTAGCCGACGATAGAGCCCGTAGCCGCAAACGACGCGGCGCCCATGAAGCGGTTGTCGTTGCAGAAAGCCAGGTTGATGCGGTTGGCACGGCCGATCTGGTGCGACTTGTAGTTCACGCCGTTGAGGGCGCCGGCCGATACGCCATATACCGCCGGAATCTCGACGCCGGCCTCCATGAGAACGTCGAGCACGCCCGCGGTAAACTGCCCGCGAAAACTGCCACCCTCCAAGACGAGCGCGACCTTGCCGGCGTTCTTTGCCTTATCTTCTGCAGTCATATTGACCTCCTGCGATTGCGTTTTGGCTTTCTTCTACCCAGTTTTGAGATGGCGAGCGCGCAGGTTTTTTGAGGCGGCAGGTGAAGCGGAAAGTGTGTCCCAGTTTGAGGCGGGATTCCGGGATGCGCTTTCCGCTTGGACCGCCATTGGGAAAGCGCGTCCCATTCTCAGAGCAAATTCCGGGTCGCATTTTCCGCTGAGCCCGTCATCAGGAAAATGAATCCCATTTCGAGCTTAGATTCCGGGATGCGGTTTCCGCTTGAGGCATCATCCGGAAACTACGTCCCAGTCTGAGCGCGGATTCCGGGACGCGCTTTCCGCCTGGGCTGCCATTGGGAAAGCGCGTCCCACTCTGCGTCACTGAGGCGTTTGCTTGACGCCCGCGCCCTGCGCAGAGTTCGATTCTCCGCGGTGCGGGGAATCCTTTGATGCGGGGCTTGGCCAGCTTAAATTCGATAAACATCGCATCCGTTTTGAGTCGAAGGTTTGCGCGGAGAATCCGCGTATTTGCTTCGCAAATCCGCACCGGCTTCGGCCGCCTGCCGGCGTCCTCGCCCGCGGGCTAAAAACGCTCACGCGTTTTCTTTACGCCCGCGCCCTGCGCAGAGTTCGATTCTCCGCGGTATCTGTAAGTAATAAAAAAGCAGGTAGAGACACTTCTCTACCTGCCTGTAACTATTGGTGGAGGCGCGGAGAATCGAACTCCGGTCCACGAAAGCCCCCTGATTGGCATCTCCAAGCTCAGTCGCTGGTTTAGTCTCGGACGCTTTGCGCGCAGCGACACGCTCGCGGCGTCCTAACCGGTTCGGTCTTAGCCCGCGCCATACCGATTACGTGCGCAGGAGCATTCCCCTAAAATGACGTCGCGCCGGTGTCGGGGAAATCACCGGGTTGACGCGCCGCTATAAACTAAGCAGCGAGAGCCATAGGCTCAAAAGAAGAGTTGTTGTCAATTCAATTTGACGGTACCCCTGTTTAACGAGGCGAGGAGACCTCGGCTTGCTTCCTCTCTCAGAGCTATCGTGTCGAAACCAGTCGCCCCCGAATGTCGGGAAAGTCTGGATGGCATCGGGCCTGCAAACACCCGATAACCGTCGACTTTTCAAGGAACACGCGGGGTGAACCCCGCTCGTGGATAGCTATCTTACCACGTTCTAAAGGCAGACAGCTGTTCTATGCACGAGCTGTGAAGACCCCAATGTGCGCCGCACTTCGCACTTTTGCTACCGATCGCGTCACGTATATTTTCGCCAAGCAAAATTGACACGTCGAAAGGACCGTTATGGATACCAAACAGCAACTCGTCAATGCCCTCGCAGGCCTGGGCTCAACCATTACCGAAGCTATGGATGTCATCGAAGGCTTTGTCCCCTGCGGACATCCCGCCCTCACGGTATCGAACGCACTCGTCGCGCTGGACGCCGACGATAATGCAGCTCTCGCCCAGCAGCTTGAGACCGTCGAGGGCTTTATCGACCATGTGAGTGAGAACCGCGGTGTGTCCGCCTACCACGGCATCGAGGTCGAGCTCGCGGGTCCCAAAGCCGATCTGCTCGCAGCAATCCGCGAGGTAGGCGCCCTTATGCAGACCGCAGGCGTCAAGAACACCCAGGTCAATGAGTGGGTCTACCGCAGCCTGGCAGCACTGAACGATTCCGACGAAAAGGCTGCCGAGAAGCTCGCCGAAAGTCCCGCCATCAAGGCCGCGCTTTTGTAATACATAGAGAAGCTAGCAGGCGGTCAAACACAAAAGGCCTGCATCCGGATAGTGGCAATACCATTCGGATGCAGGCCAGATAACGTTGGCGAACACGCCCGCTAGTGCAAGTAAGCTTTCGCGTTGCCCAGGCTGTAGGCGATCGTTGAGCCGTTGTGCAGCAGCGACGACGCCTGCGGAGTAATCATACCGGTAATACCCAATGCCAACAGCGCCGAGTTGGTGAGCATCACCTTGGAATACGAACTCGTCAGACGGTCGATAAGCCCCTGACTCATGCGGCGCAGGCGCACGATCGCGGCGAGATCCGTATCGGTCAGGATGATATCGGCGACCTCCTTGGCGATGTCGCTTCCACCGCCCATTGCCAGCCCCACGTCGGCCAAACCGAGCGCCGGCGAATCGTTGACGCCGTCGCCCACCATGGCAACGTGGCGCCCCTCGCCCTTAATGTGCTCGACATACGCGTACTTGTCCTCGGGCAGCAGCTCGGCCTTAAACTCGTCGACACCTGCCTCGCGAGCAATGCGCTCGGCTGTGCGCTCCGAGTCGCCCGTGAGCATGACCACGTGCTTAACGCCCAACGCGTGCAAGTCGGCGATGGCCTCGCGGACCCCGGCCTTGAGCGGGTCCTCGATACCGAGCACGCCCACAACGGTGCCATCGACCGCCAGATACAGCGGCGACAGGCCCTGCATCTGGGACTCGATTTGCTCCTTAATGTCGGACTCGAGCTGCGCGCTCTCATCCTCAAATACAAAGTGCGCGGAACCGATGATGGCGCGACGCCCTTCAATGGACGAAGCGATGCCGTGCGCCACAATATACTCGACTGCAGCGTGACGCTCGCGGTGCTCGAGCCCACGCTCGTGAGCAGCGTTGACCACGGCACGCGCCACCGGATGCGGGAAATGCTCCTCCAAGCAAGCGGAAAGGCGCAGGATCTCGTCCTCGCTCCAGCCATCGGTGGTGAGTACGCAGGCAAGACGCGGCTGCGCCTCGGTGAGCGTGCCGGTCTTATCAAACACAATGGTGTCGGCCTTGGCAAACGACTCAAAGTACTTGGCGCCCTTGACCATCACGCCCATCTTGGCGGCATCGCTCATGGCGGTCATGACGGCGACGGAGCCCGTGAGCTTAAGTGCACACGAGTAGTCAACCATCAGCGCCGCCGAGGTCTTGATGAGGCTGCGGGTGGTAAGCGCAACCAGGCCCGCGAGCAGGAAGTTCCACGGGACGATCTTGTTGGCGAGGTCTTCCATGTGCGACTGGCCCTCGGATTTGAGCGAGTCGGCCGTCTGCACGAGCGAGACGATTGAGCGCAGTTTGGTTTGCGCCGTATTTGCGCGCACACGCACCAAGATGCTGCCGTCTTCCACGACGGTGCCGGCGAATACATCATCCCCCGCGCTGCGCTCGACGGCCAGCGGCTCGCCGGTCAGGGTCGCCTGGTTGACCATAGCGCTCCCCTGCTCGACAACACCGTCGATGCAAATGGACATGCCGGTGCGCACGGCGACCAGATCGCCGGGTTCAAGCTCGGTGGCGGCAACGCTTACCTCGGTGTCGCCGACGACCTTTTGCGCCTTGTCGGGCACATCGAGCAGCGAGTTGATGAGCTCGTTTTCGCTCATGGCGCGGGTGTAGTCCTCGAGCAGCTCGCCCACGTTGAGCAGAAACATTGTCTGGCCCGCGGTGTCGACATCACGTTTGACGAACGAAATGCCGATGGCCGAAGCATCGAGCACAGGAACGGTCAGGCGTGGCTGCGCCAGCTCATGAAGAGCAGCGCGCAAAAATGCCATGTAACCGGCCACGACAAACACCGCACGCAGAGGCGTCGGCAAGAACCAGCGGCGCGCGTAGTGGGCGCCGACGAGTGTCGCCAGGTCCATAACGAGTTTGTGCTTGCGCGGCTCGAGTTGCATCACATAGCCCGACTTGGCATCGGCGATAGCTTGAGCATCGAGTGCGCCCAGGGCGTCGAGCACGCTCGCACGGCGCGGCTCGTCGTACTCCAGCGCCATTTGGCCAATGCGGCCATAAACGCGCACCTTGTGCACGCCGTCGATATCGCCGCTGAGCTTAAGAAGTGCGTCGAGATCGCTCTCTGGCACAGGACCCGCCAATTGAAGACGGGTCCTGCCGGGGATCTCGCTAATAATCGAGAATCTCATAATTTGTGCCTGAGAGCGTTACTCGGCTGCCTCGTCAGCAGCGGCCTCGCTCTGGGTGATGTAAGCAGCCTCGGCAACCATGTCGTCGACATTAGCCTTGGCCTGCTCGACCATGTCCTGGTAGCCGTTCTTGATGCGCATGCCGCACGCGATACCCTGCACGCAGGCATTCTTTACCGGAGCGCTGGTAAGCAGCTTGATGCCGGCCGTGCCAAGCAGAAAACCGCCACCGACAAGCAGGGTGTTAAAAGTCGACTTCTTCATGTTGCTTCTCCCTTTTGCCGCACAAGCGCGGCATGGTGCCTTAGCACCCGAGTTCATTAGTTTGCTCGAGTACGCTTTTGAAACTAGTTTAGTCGAACTATTACGGTCAACCAAAGTTAACCTTTTGGAAACTATGGGGGTGAACTCAATGTGACAAAGGGACTGTCCCTTTGTCACATTCCTACAGCTGCCAGGCAGCCGCTTCCTTTTGCAGCGCAACCATGCGGGCGAATTCCCCACCTGCCGCCTTGAGCTGCGCAGGAGCGCCCTGCTCGGCAACCACACCATCCTTGAGCACAACGATTTTGTCGGCATTTTCCACCGTACGCATACGGTGGGCAATAACGATAACCGTCTTACCTGCGAGCAGACGGGAGAGCGCCTGCTGTACCACGGTCTCGTTCTCCACATCCAAGCTTGCCGTCGCCTCGTCCAACAGCACGATGGGCGCGTCTTTGAGCAGCGCGCGGGCGATAGAGATGCGCTGGCGCTCGCCGCCGGACAGCTTGGAGCCGTTCTCGCCGATCATGGTGTCATAGCCCTGCGGCATGCGGTTCACGAACTCGTCGCAGTTGGCGGCACGCGCGGCCGCAAGCACTTCCTCGTCGGTAGCATCACGACGCCCGAGGCGGATGTTTCCCATCACCGTGTCGTCAAAGAGCAGTACGTCTTGGAACACAATGGCGTAATCACGCAGCAGTACCTCGGGATCAACGCTCGCGACATCCACGCCGCCCACGGTAACCTTGCCCGCGGCGGCATCCCAAAAACGCGCGGCCAGGCGGCTCACCGTAGACTTACCGGAACCCGAAGGACCGACCAGCGCCGTAACTTCGCCTTCCTTGGCGGTAAAGCTCACATCGGTAAGAACTTTCTCGCCGGCACGGCCGTCCTCGCCCGCACCATAGCCAAATGCCACGTGATCGAACACCACATCGTGGCCCGCGGGCTCAAATTTCTCGCTGCCCCGCGCCACAGGCTCTTCCATGATGGAACGCATGCGCTTGGCAGACGACTCAGCGGCAAACAGCTCGGACATTAACATTAACGCCTGGTCAAAGGGCGCATAGATACGGCTCACCATAAGCAGGAAGGCAAACATCACCAAAAAGTCAACCTGCCCGGAGGCGACCATCGCGGCACCCGTGACCAGCGTGGTGGCAATGCCCAGACGCAGGATGGCAAAGGCGGAGTTGACCAAAAGCCCGTTAGCGAGCTCGCCCTTGGTGGTCTCACGCTCCTCGGCATCGATCACGACGTTGAGCCCCTCAAGATAATGGGCCTCCTGGTTGGTGGCGCGGATCTCGCGAACGCAGTCGAGCGTCTCTTGAATTGCCTCGGTGACCTTAACCTTCTCGGCGCGCACGCGATCGAACACCGGGGTCATGGGGCCGCGTGTTAGATACAGCACGGCAAAGGCCACGGGAACGCTCCAAAACGCCGCGATCGCCAGCTGCCAGCAAAAGAACAGCGACGCCACGAACACAATGGCACTTGCGATGATGGCACCCCAAAGCTCTCCCAGCACGTGGCTGTAGGCGTGCTCCATGGCCTGGACGTCGCCCATGATGGTCTCGGTTAAATCGGCCAGATCACGACGACCAAAAAACGACAGCGGCAGTTTGCGCAAGCGCTCGGCAATCTCCATACGCTGCTTGCCGCACTCCTCGTAAAAGATGCAGTAGGTGTAGTAATACTGCTGCCAGTTAGAGGCAAAGAGCAACACGAAAAAGACCAGGAGGCCACCCACGATCGGCAGGGCATCCGGCAGGTCGGCGCCGCTGGCGAGATGCTCGACAAAGCCGGCCATAACCAGGAATAAAAAGCCCATGCCGGCCATGGTAATGAGATTGGTGAGCGTGGTCCAAAAAATGCCGCGTTTTACGCCGGCGACGCCTTTATCGGATAGGAAATACTTCTTTTGGAATGAGGCGAACATTTAGGCCTCGCCTCCCTTCGTGACGGCGGCATCCGCGGTCGCAGCAGTAATCTTCCAGCTCGCGGCCTGCTCGTACTCGGCCCACATCTTGGCATACAGACCCTCTTGGGACAGTAACTCGGCATGGGTACCCGACTCCTGCACGCTGCCCTGGTTGAGCACCACGATTTGGTCTGCGCCCACTACAGTCGAGAGTCGGTGCGCAATCATAATGACCGTGCGGCCCGCCGCCAGCTTGCTAAAGGCGCGCTGGATGAGCGCCTCGTTCTCGGGATCGGCAAACGCCGTGGCCTCATCGAGCACCACGATGGGCGCGTCTTTAAGGATCGCGCGGGCGAGTGCCACGCGCTGGACCTCGCCGCCCGAAAGATATGCCCCGCCGGCACCGAGCATGGTATTGATGCCCTGTGGGAGCTTGGCCACAATGTCGTCGCACTGAGCTGCGGAGAGGGCCGCACGCACTTCGTCGTCAGTGGCCGTAGGCTTGGAGGCGCGCACGTTATCGGCAAGTGTTTGCCGGAACAGCTGGTTGGTCTGGAACACGAAGGCGACCTGGTCCATAAGCTCGTGCGGATCCATATCGCGAACGTCCACACCGCCTACGAGCACTCGACCCGAGGAAACATCCCAAAAACGCGGGATCAGGCTTGCACAGGTTGATTTACCGCCACCCGAGGGACCCACCAGGGCGAGGGTACTACCCGCGGAAACGCTAAAACTCGCATGGTTGACGGCAGGCGCTTCGGCGCCCTCGTAGGTAAAGCTCACATCCTCAAATCGCACGTCGCCGCCGGCAGGGTGTTTGGGTTGGGCGGGCACGGAGAGCTGCTTGGAATCCATGACGCTTCGAATACGAGCCAGCGAATCGGCACTCATCTGAGAGGCCTCGCCCACAAACATGAGCTTGGTCATGGCCGTCGGCACCACGGCCGAAAATATCGCGTAAAACGTGAAGTTGACCATAAAGTGCGCGAAGTCCGTCTCGCCCGGCGCCAACAGCAACGCCACGGGCAAAAGAAATGCCACAAGGCCATTGAGCGCGGTGAGGTTGAGCACCTGCGGACCTCGGCAGAACGTGCCCGCATAGCTTTGTGCCATGTCCGCGTATTCGGCAATCGCATCGTGGAAGGCCTTGAAGGAGTAGACCGTCTGCTGAAACACCTTGACCACGGGGATGCCGCGTACGTATTCGGTGCCAGTCTTGTTCATCTTGACCAGCGCTTCCATGTAGGCCTTCATGAACTCGGCGCCTTTGCCGCTCATCATGGTGGCCATGGCGCCAAGCGAAACGACGACCGAGATAAGGCATGCCACGCCCAAACGCCAATCGAGGGCGAAAAGCAGCACGAGCAGGCCTGCGACCATGGCGGTGGCGCCGGCGATATCGGGCAGCATGTGCGCGAGCAGGGTCTCGGTGGAGGCGGCGCATCCGTCTACAATACGGCGCAGCTCGCCGGTGGCGTGCGTGTCAAAGTAGCCAAGCGGCAACTTAAGCAGGTGCTCGCTCGTAGTCTTGCGGATATTGGACGCGCAGCGAAACGCGGACAGATGCGTGCACATGAGCCCCACGAAATAAGCTACGATGCTTGCCAGGGCAAAACCAACGGCCCACCAGCCATACATCGCGATATCGGTGGCTTCGCTCCAGTTAGGTGCCACGGCGATCAGATCGCGCGCGACAAGCCAAATGCACACGTACGGGCCAAAGCTCAGCAGCTGCGAGAGCGCCGAGAGCGCCATGCCCAAATACGTTAGGAATTTGCGGTCACCGGCATATGCAAGCAGCTCGCCGATACCGCCGCCTTCCCTCTTTGATTCCTTTGCCATGAGATTCCTTTCTAACGGCTTGAGAGTTAACCGTAATGAACTTATCATTGACGTGTTAGCCATGGCTCACAATCAAGCCAGGCGTGGACGTTTCTGCAAAGGAAAGGGACGCTTTTGCAAATACGGCGGTCAGCGACCGATATAACCGAGCTCTACGCTCCGCAGTTTGAGCAGTTTGGCCTGGAGCTTACCGGCAAGGGCGCCGTCTTTACCGGCGAGGTGGCAAACGACCGGGCGCACGGCCGCGCATGGATCATGCCCCTCTCCCCCACCTGCATCGTCATGGAGCATTTCATAACCCCGACGCGCAACATGTACCTAGCCGAATACACTCCCGAGCCATACGCCTGCGTGAGCGAGGTCAGCGCGCCCACACTTACATGCATGCCCGAGGCTGGCATAACGCCCGCGAACCTTAAACCGTTGCATGGACCGTGGCCAAACAATGCCGTTTGCAGCTTTATCCAAGATAGCTGTGGCAAGGAATTAAGCCCGCTGTTTGCGGGGGAGCTCTATCACTCGCGCTCGGTGCTCTTTTTGCCTGGATATTTTGACGAACTGGAGCACCGCTATCCCACCGAGTTCGCGGGAATCTTTGAGGCGTTTGCCGAGCCGTGGCACGAGGAAGCGACGTCTGCCATCTGCCACACGCTGCGCCGGATTAACGAGGACCGCGCCCGCACCGTAGGCGGACACGTCTATATGCAGGGCATCGTGGAGACCATGGTCGCGGAGCTCGCCTGTTCGCGCGCGGCCCACAAGCAGGCGCGGCAGGCGGCAGACACACGCGTCAGCATAACCATTGCCGAAGAAGCAACGGCAATGATTGAGCGCTCGCTCGACAAAGGCAGACGCGTGGGTATCAACGAGGTGGCCGAGAGGCTCTACACAAGCCGCTCCAAGCTATGCGCCACCTTTAAGGCCCAAACTGGCGAGTCCCTGGGCGCCTACATTCGCAGACGCCGCATGGAGCGAGCACAGGACCTTTTGGCCGACAGCTCGCTCACGATAGCGCAGGTGGCAGAGCGTCTAGGCTACCCTCAGCAGGCCGCCTTCGCCCAAGCCTTCAAACAATACACCGGCATGACACCCACGACTTGGCGAAGCAAGCATCGCTAAGGCCCAAGCTCCCTGGCCGTAACGGAGCGATTAATTAGCCGCCGCCCGTCAGCTCACCCAGGATCTAAACGTCAAGATGTGCACAATCAAGCGCCTTTTTGATAAGAGGGACAGATCGATCAGCCAAATACAACGGAATGTTGAGCACCCCGTCGTCGAGCTTTAGGTTCTTAAGTGAGTAGCGGACCCTCAATGGAGTCGTCTCCGCATGCTTGTCGGCATAGTACTTAAGGCTCTTGGAATGAACGACCTCTCCCGATTTGACCTCGACGGGAACGATTTCGTTTCCGACTTGAATCAAAAAATCGACTTCGTGCTTCGGCTTCTCGTTTGTCCAATAACGCGGAGCAGCATCTAACTGTGAAAGTAATGCCTGAAGCACATAGTTCTCGGCGAACGAACCTTTGAACTCCGAAAAAAGCGCATCCGAGATGGCAAAAGCGGACGCATCCAGCCTTGCCATGCGGCGCAGCAAGCCGACATCAAGACAGTAGACTTTAAATGCCTTGAGGTCATCGTACGCAGAGAGCGGCACACCACCGGCAGCATTAAGGCGAACCGCCGTGATGAGCCCAGCATCGGCAAGCCATTCCAGAGCATCCTCGTATTCTCGAGCACGAGCCCCCTCGCGCACCGCACCCCAAACGAACTTTTTGTTCTCGCGCGCCAACTGAGCTGGAATCGAGTTCCATATTTGCGAAAGCTTGGCGAACTGCGCACGGCCACCATGCTTGGCAAAATCGCGCTCGTAGGAATCCAAGAGATCAGACAACACCTTATCGACCTGAACGATATCGCCCGTCTCCACCCACCGGCCAAGAGCCTCTGGCATGCCGCCGCATGCAAAATAACGACGAAGATGCTCGACGAGACGGACATGGAAGAAATCGGGCACTGTCTCGATCTGATCCAGGCCGCCAAGGTATTCGTCGTAGTTTGCAGCGCCCTCGGCTTTCAGAAACTCGGAAAAGCTCATGGGGCGCATCTCCATGAACTCGACCTTTCCCACCGGAAAAGCGCTGGTCTCACGGGACAAGCGAACGCCCAACAAAGACCCTGCGCATGCGACGTGATACTCGGGGGCCTCGTCACAGAAGTATTTAAGGGCGCCGACTGCAGAAGGACAATCCTGGATCTCATCAATAATAAGCAGCGTTTCGCCGGGATCGATAGGCTGTCCAAGTGCCAGGGAAAGATTTGAGATGATCCGTCGAGGATCGCGCGTACCTTCGAAAAACTGAGCGTACTCGCTCTGTACCCCAGGTGACGGCTCCTCGAGCGTCAGATACACAAAATTGAGGTACGAGGTTCGGCCGAACTCCTTAAGCGCCCACGTCTTTCCAACCTGGCGCGCCCCCTTAAGGATAAGCGGCTTACGATATTCTGACGCTTTCCAAGCGTTAAGCTTGGCAATGATATCTCGCTGCATGACCGAACCTCCCGCAAAGAAACTTCCGTAAACGTGATATTTCCCACATTTTACCCTAGGTAAAACGTGACATTTATCACATTTACGGAAGTTTTAAGCTCATTTCGCCACACTTTCATCACATTCAAAAGGCGGAGGCGCATTTTGCGCCTCCGTCACCATCTTTCCTATCAGCCTACCTGACCCGAACGGCCGAGTCGTCACGGAACCCGGGAGCCCCGGCAGGGCGGGTGCTTGCTCAAAATGAGTTCCGCACGCAAAGAAGGCCACTTAATG
>CABUUJ010000012.1 GCA_902494715.1 uncultured Collinsella sp. | reverse complement strand
TGAACTGCATCCCAATTCTTGGACGGGCTAATTAGCGGCCTACGCCGCACATAGGGACTGATTCCGGAACTCCTCCGGGGTCAGTCCCTTTAGTTTAACCTGCCTCCTTCTCGTGTTCCAGTGGACGACGTATTCGTCGAGGTCTCTCTTGAAGTCTTCGAAGCAGAGCCATTCCCTCCCCCTGAAGAGCTCGTCCTTCATGTGGCCGAACACCTGCTCGGTCGCCCCGTTGTCGATGCAGTTGCCCTTCCGGGACATGCTCTGCACCACGCCGGCCTTCTCCAGCCTGCTGCACCACCCGGCCTGCTGGTATTGCCAGCCCATATCGGAGTGCAGTATCGGGCTGGCACCCTCGGGCTTCCTGGATATGAACTCGTCGAGCAGCTCATGCTGCTGGGCCATGTCGGGGTGCAGCGACGTGGACCAAGCGACGATCTCCTTGCTGCCGAAGTCGTAGATCGGCGCGAAGTAGGCCTTGCCCCAGGGCTGCTTGAACTCGGTGACGTCGGTGCCCATCTTCTGCCAGGGCCCGTCGGCTTCGAAGTCCCTGCCGATGACGTTTTCGAAGGTTTTGCCGACCTTGCCCCTGTAGGAGTTGTACCTGTGGTAATCGGTCTCGCGGCGGATCCCGCAGCTGATACCCATCTCGTGCATCATCTTGAGCGCCGTCTTGTCGGCTATGCGCACGCCTTGCTCGGCTCGCAGGCACATGGCGATCTGCCTGTGGCCGCACCCGTTGGCGGTGCGCGAGAATATCTCGGCGGCGGCCTCCCAGAGCTCGGGCCTGGTGGGCGCCTTGGGGTGCGACAGCGCGTAATAGTAGCTCGACCTCGCCAAGCCGGCGCATTCCAGCAGGTCAACGAGTGGGTACTGCCCTGAAAGCCCGCTCACGACAACCGCTTTCTCTCGGTTCGGGAGCGCTTCTCTGCCTTCAGGGCTATCGATTTTTTTAAGTAGGCGTTCTCGGCCTCGAGCTTCCGGACCCTCCGCTCGAGCTCCTGCTCGCGCGTCATCTCCTTGGCCGGGGAGCCGGAGCCTTTCGGCCTCCCCTTGGGCTTCGGCCTGAGCGCCTCCGGACCTTCCTCCCTGTATGCCTTCAGCCATTTCTTGAGAGAGCTCGGCGAGGCTATCCCGAACTTCGCCATGGCCTCGGGCTTCGTCATGCCCTCGTCAACGACCGCCCTGACGGCGGCCAGCTTCGTCTCAAACGAGTAGGCGGCGTGCTTCTTTCCCATCATAGCTAGAACCTCGATGCCTGCTGATCTGTAGATGTCTAGCCATTTTCTCACGGTTTCCTCTGGTATCCCGAGCAGAGCCGCAATCGATGCGCGGCCTCGCCCCATGTCGTACAGCTCGGCCGCGCGCAGCCTCAGACCGACGTCGTACAAAGCGTTTCCAGCCATAAAAGGGCCTCCCATTTCTCGTATCCAAGAAATGGGAGGCAGTTCATAATGGCAGCGGGGCTCTTTAAGCTATGAGCGATATCGCTTAGAGCTTGATGTCGATGTCGACGCCAGCGGGGAGGTCGAGACGCATGAGCGAATCAACGGTGCCCGAGGTGGGGTCGAGGATGTCGATGAGGCGCTTGTGGGTGCGCATCTCGAACTGCTCACGGGAGTCCTTGTTCGTGTGCGGCGAGCGGATAACCGTGTACAGGTTGCGCTCGGTGGGCAGGGGGACAGGACCGGAAACGCGAGCGCCGGTCTTCTGAGCGGTCTCGACGATGAGCTTCGCGGACTGATCGACGACCTCGTGATCATAGCCCTTGAGGCGAATGCGGATCTTCTGGGTAGCCAACTTAAACCTCCAAAGAGTGCGAGAGATGTTCTCGCGGATTACGTAACAGGGAGCTCGAACTTAGGCGTTCTTGCTCATGACCTCGTCCACGATGGACTTGGGCGCGGGCTCATAAGAGTCGAACTGCATCGTGTAGGATGCACGGCCCTGGGTCTGGGAGCGAAGGTCGGTAGCGTAACCGAACATCTCGCCCAGCGGCACCTTGGCACGGATGAGCTTGCTGTTCTTACGATCCTCCATGCCCTCGATCTTGCCGCGGCGACCGGAGAGGTTGCCCATAACGTCGCCCATGTACTGCTCGGGGGTCTCGACCTCGACAGCCATGATCGGCTCGAGCAGCTGCGGGTCGGACTTCTTAAGGGCGTCCTTGATAGCCATGGAACCGGCGATCTTGAAGGCGGCCTCGGAGGAGTCGACCTCGTGGTAAGAACCGTCGAACAGGGTGACCTTAACGTCGAGGACCGGGAAGCCGGCGATGACACCGGTGTTCAGGGCCTCCTGGATGCCCTTGTCGATGGACGGGATGTACTCCTTGGGCACGACGCCGCCGACGATAGCGTTGACGAACTCGTAGCCGAAGCCCTCCTCCATCTTCTCGAGCTTGATGACAGCGTGGCCGTACTGACCGCGACCGCCGGACTGACGGACGAACTTGCCCTCAGCCTTCTCGACGTCATGACCAGCGGTCTCGCGGTAGGCAACCTGGGGCTTACCAACGTTAGCGTCAACCTTGAACTCACGGAGCAGACGGTCGACGATGATCTCGAGGTGCAGCTCGCCCATGCCGGCGATGATGGTCTGGCCGGTCTCGTGGTTGGTGGACACCTGGAAGGTCGGGTCCTCCTCGGCGAGCTTGGTCAGAGCCAGGGACATCTTGTCCTGCTCGGCCTTGGTCTTGGGCTCGATGGCAACGTCGATAACGGGCTTAGCGAACTCGATCTTCTCGAGGACGATCTCCTTGCCCTCGGCGCACAGGGTGTCACCGGTGGTGGAGTTCTTGAAGCCGACGCAAGCGACGATGTCGCCGGCGGCAGCGTCGTCACGGTCGATACGCTCGGCGGCGTTCATCTCGAGGATGCGGCCGAGGCGCTCGCGCTGACCGTTGGAAGCGTTGACCACGTAGGAGCCGGACTCGGCGCGGCCGGAGTAAACGCGGACATAGGTGAGCTTACCGACGAACGGGTCGGTCATGATCTTGAAGACCAGGCCGGAGAAGGGCTCGTCGAAGGAAGGATGACGCTGGATCTCCTCGCCGGTGTCCGGATCGGTACCGGTGACGGCCTCAACGTCGAGCGGGCTGGGCAGGTAGTCGACGACAGCGTCGAGCAGCTCCTGAACGCCCTTGTTCTTGTAGGCGGAGCCCACGAAGACGAGGTTGAGCTCGTTGGCCAGAACACCCTTGCGCAGAGCAGCCTTGAGCTCCTCGACGGTGAAGTCCTCCTCCATGAGGATCTTCTCCATGAGCTCGTCGTCAAAGCTGGCAGCAGCGTCGAGGAGCTCCTCGCGCTTGGTGGCAGCGATGTCGGCAAACTCAGCCGGGATCTCGTCCATCGGCTCGGGGTAGGTCATGCCCTTCTCGTCGGCCTTGAAGTCCCATGCAGTCATGGTGACCAGGTCGATGACGCCCCAGAAGTTGTCCTCGGCGCCCATCGGGACCTGAGCGGCCACGGCGTTAGCGTCGAGACGATCCTTCATGGTCTCGATAGCGTTGAAGAAGTCAGCGCCCACGCGGTCATACTTGTTGATGAAGGCGATGCGGGGGACGTTGAAGGTGGAAGCCTGACGCCAAACGGTCTCAGACTGGGGCTGGACGCCGGCAACGGCGTCGAAGACGGCGACAGCGCCATCGAGGACGCGCAGGCAGCGCTCGACCTCGGCGGTGAAGTCAACGTGGCCCGGGGTGTCGATGATCTGGATGCGGTAGTCCTTACCGTCCTTGTTCCAGAAGCACGTGGTAGCAGCGGAGGTAATGGTTACGCCGCGCTCCTGCTCCTGAACCATCCAGTCCATGGTGGCAGCGCCCTCATGGACCTCACCGATCTTGTGGGTCTTACCGGTGTAGTAAAGAATACGCTCGGTCGTGGTGGTCTTACCGGCATCGATGTGGGCCATGATGCCGATGTTACGGGTATCGGAAAGCTTGTACTTAGGCTTAGCCATGTTAGTTCCTTACCTTAACTTACCAACGATAGTGAGAGAACGCGCGGTTGGCCTCGGCCATCTTGAAGACGTCCTCACGCTTCTTGACGGAAGCGCCCAGGCCGTTGGAAGCGTCGAGGATCTCGTTGGCGAGACGCTCGGCCATGGTCTTCTCCTTGCGAGCGCGGGAGAAGTTGACAATCCAGCGGATACCCAGAGCGGTGGAACGACGGGAGTTGACCTCCATCGGGACCTGATAGGTAGCGCCACCGACACGCTTGGGCTTAACCTCGAGCGTGGGCTTGACGTTGTCCATAGCCTTCTTGAAGGTAGCGAGAGCGTCGCCACCCTCGGACTTCTCGGCAACGATCTCGAAAGCGGTGTAAACGATGCGCTCAGCGGTGGCCTTCTTGCCGTCAAGAAGGACCTTGTTGATGAGCTGAGTCACCAGGCGGTTGTTGTAAACGGCGTCAGGCTGAACCTCACGACGATTAGCTGCTGCACGACGCGGCATGTGAAATCTCCTTAAGTGTCTACCGTGCGGCGCTTAGGCGGCACACGGCGAAAGTATCAAAACGTTATCTGGCTTATTTAGCCTTGGGGCGCTTAGCACCGTACTTGGAACGGGCCTGCATACGGTTCTGGACCGGAGCAGCGTCGTAGGCGCCACGGATGACGTGATAACGGACACCAGGGAGGTCACGGACACGACCGCCGCGGACGAGCACGATGGAGTGCTCCTGCAGGTTGTGGCCCTCACCCGGGATGTAAGCAGTAACTTCGATGCCGTTGACAAGGCGAACACGGGCAACCTTACGAAGAGCCGAGTTCGGCTTCTTGGGGCTCGTGGTGAAGACGCGGGTGCACACGCCGCGCTTCTGGGAGTTGTGCTGCAGAGCAGCGTTCTTGGACTTCTTGGGCACGGAACGACGGCCCTGGCGAACCAGCTGGTTAATAGTAGGCAAAGCGTACTCCTTCTCGAATGATTCCAGCTTTCTGTAAAGTGCAACGGCTTGAATCGAGGGGTCAGCATCCCCCTACGAAACACGCAGTTCGATAGGATACGTGCCGTTAGCTGTGCCGTCAACAGACCACGCCGCCGGGCGTATCCTAAAATACCCACATTTCCGCAAAGCCTACACAAAAGGAATCCCCTTCTGTGCGCGTGGGCGGATTCCCGGTCCGGGCGGCACAGGGGTTAAGTTTGCTGCTCTACAGTCCTGGCTCGCACGGAGGCCACATTAAGTGGCCTCCGGCTCGTGCGGAACTCGCGACAAACTTAACCCCTGTGCCGCCCGGCCCGGGAATCCGACGTGCTCGTCGGGGCAACGTTCCCTACCAAAAAGGGACAGGTTTATTTTGGTCGGTTTTATCTGGGGAAACGTCGCGCTCCAGCGGTAATCTGCTCTCATCTGTCGCATGGAAATCGGCGGCGTTTCCATTTAACGCAAAAGAGGCCGCTTCCCCTAGTAGGAAGCGGCCCCAAATCTTACGAATAGACGATGGTAAAGGGTACTTCTGTTTCGGTCCCTCCTGTTGACGTGCACCTCGTGCCCTCAAGCGTTACTGAGACCACTTGGTCGACATCAATCAACTTCGTTGGCACCCAGATGTTCTCTCCGCTATTGCGCGCATAAGAAAAATATAAGTTGAACACCCCTGCGTCGTCATCTTCGATAGTCTGCTCCGATCCATCCTTGTAGCTGACGGTCAGCTTATTATCAACTGCTTCATAGCCCAGATCATCGATGTGCGTCTGGATGGAAAACGGGCTAATCTCAAGAGTCGAGTCATCGGAGCGGAGTTCCTTTGTATCGACGTACGCTCCAACGCTAAACTCGGGCGTCGATGCCTCGAACGGCTTCGCATCCTCGCCTTCGCCCTCGGTCCACGAGATATTCCAGGTGACCGCATGTTGAAAACCTCGCTCGCGATCCATAGAAGCAAAGTACATCGTGCCATTAATGACAGTATCGCTTGATGTGTCCTTATCAATGGTGCAGCGTGTGTCAGCCCATTCCTCGCCGAACTTCATATCGGGCGTGCCGATGCCCTGTTCTTCTTCACCATAAAGAACAAGTTCGCCGATCTCTGCTGCCGGCTTGTAGCAGTTAACACCATTTGGATTGGACAACGTAAACGTCACGGCACCGCAACCGTTTTTATCGATAGCCATATCATGAATGTCGAGTGTATAGCCGTTGCCCTCGACGGACAGATTGACCTTCTGTACTGAACCCTCCAAGCTTTGGGGCGCGATACCATCACCAAACTCTCTGGTGTAGGTATATTTAGTCCCCGGCGAGCCACCTTGAGTCCAGGTAATGGACTCTCCGTTGCCATGGTTTCCCCAGGCAGAGGCAAAATAACTGGAATTGACGACGGCGTAGGCGACCCCTCCGGTCGCCAGCACTCCGGCAAGGCATCCGATCACGGCAACATACAGAGGCTTCGCGTGACCCTTTCGGCGAAGCGGCTCACCAGCAGCAGCATAAAGAACACGGTCAGCAAGATCGCTATCGGCTTGGACGGACTCGAAGGCCTGCTTGATTTGGTTGGATTTCACGGTCGCCCTCCTCTAGGATGAACTTGAGTTTCGATCTGCCGCGAGCTAAACGCGTTCGAACGGTCGCGGCTGGTACGTGCAGCAACTCGGCAATCTCTGAAGTCGAGAAGCCCAGATAGTAATAGAGCACGATGGGGATACGGAATCGTTCCGGAAGCCGCATGACATCTGACAGGACGGCCTTGGTCTCATCCTGCGCCGTCGAAAGCGACTCGGCCAGGTTCTCAATATCCTCCACACGCCTCCATGGCTTTCGAAAGAGAGATTTGCATTCATTGATCGTGACCCGGATAAGCCAGTGACGAAGATGCTCCTGATTTTCAAAATGTCCGTCGCTTTTGAGCAACTTAAGAAAGACATCTTGGGCAACATCATCGGCATCGGCGCGATCGCGCAGGTACGTCAATGCGATTCGAAACACGACATCCCGGTGATCTTCGACCGCCTGTCTAAATGCTTGTTCTTCCATAATCACCTCCCGGTGACGGTAATGATTCTTGATGAGGACCTCACCATTGATACGCTCTGGCCGGACGAAATGTTTCAAATTCAAGCAGGAAAAACCTACCAAAATAAACCTGTCCCTTTTTGGCAGGTTCTCTTCAAAAAAAGACCCGCTTCCCTGTTGGGAAACGGGTCTTTGGAAGGGCGGTTAACGTACTTGGAAGTTACTCCTCGTCGTTGTCCTTGGCCTCTTCGGCGTCGTCGGTGTCCACGAGCTGGTTGAGCAGCTCGTCAAGGGAAGCCATGTCCTCGTTGATCGCGCCGTTGGCGGGAGCCTTCTTGTCGTCGATCGGGGCGCCCAGGAGCTCCTCGTCGGCGTCGGCGTGATGCGTCGGAGCGGAAGTACCCAGCAGGATATCGTCCGGACCGTCGGGGCTAAAGACCATCTGCAGCAGCTGCGAGAGGTCTTCCTCGTCGGCAACGTCGTCGTTGTTCTCGAGGATGTAAAGCAGATCGTGGGCCTCGAGGCCGTCACGGAGCTCCTCGATCGCCTTGGCACCGATGCCGTCGATGCGCAGCAGATCCTCCTCGGACTTGCCAACCAGGTCGCCGACCGTCTCGATGCCGACCTCGCTGAACTTGTTGGTCCAGCGCTGCGACACGCCCAGGTCGTCGAACAGGTACAGGCGAGCCTTCTCGGCGGAGATGGTGTGACCATTGCGGGTGAACGAACCGTCAGCACCGCCGAACTCGTCGTAGCCGGCCCAGTCGAGCTGCTGCGGGAGCTGCTCGTCCAGGTCCTTGAGCTCCACAGGAGCCCACTCGGGCAGCGACTTGGCGTTGGGCGAAGCCGGGCCGTCGATGTCCACGTAGCCGTCGGCCGTACGATACGTCAGCTTAGCGTTGGCGTACGGCTTGAGGCCGGTACCAGCCGGAATCTTCTTACCGACGATGACGTTGGACTTAAGGTCGAGCAGGTGGTCGACCTTGCCCTCGATGGCAGCCTCGGTAAGGACACCGGCGGTACGGATGAACGAAGCGCTCGACAGCCAGGAGTCGATGTTGGACGCGACCTTGAGCGTACCCAGGATGACGGGCTCGGCCACAGGAGCCTGACCGCCCAGACGGGCAACGCGCTCGACCTCGTCGGCAAACTCGTAGCGATCGACGTACTGACCAAGCAGGTACTTGGAGTCGCCGGGGTTGGTGATCTGAACGCGACGCAGCATCTGACGTGCGAGCACCTCGATGTGCTTGTCGTTCAGGTCGACGCCCTGGCTGGTGTAGACGTCCTTGACGCTCTCGACGAAGGTGTGCATCGTCGACTCGATGTCGGTCAGCTTGCGCAGGTTACGGAAGTTGACGAAGCCCTTGGTGATCTGGTCGCCGGCGCGAACCTCGCAGCCGTCCTCGATCTCGGGCATAAAGCGCACCGAAGCGGGAACGCGACGCTCGTCGAGGACACGGGTGTGATCCTCGGAGTCGGTGAGCGTCAGCACGTACTCGGACTTCTCAGGCTTAATCGAGAGGTGGCCGGAGTACGGAGCCAGCTCGGCCTCGCGACCCAGAATCTTCTCGTTGACGTTGCCGACGATATCGAACATACGGCTGACCGTAGGCAGACCCTGCGTAATATCGTCGACGCCAGCGACGCCGCCGGAGTGAATGGTACGCATCGTAAGCTGCGTACCGGGCTCGCCGATGGACTGGGCGGCAATAATGCCGACCGCGGTACCGATGGCGACCGGACGACGGGTGGAAAGATCCCAGCCGTAGCACTTCTGGCACACGCCGTACTTGGAGCGGCAGGTGAGCAGTGCGCGGAGCTTGACCTTCTTGAGGCCCGCATCGACCATCTTCTGGATGTCGGCGACCTTCTCGATGTAGCCGTCCTGCTCAAAGAGCACGGTGCCATCGGGAGCCACGACGTCCTCAATGAAGCAACGGCCGACGAGGTCGGTGTTGAGGTCGGTGGTACCGGGGATGATGAGGTTGTAGGTGACGCCCTCGTGCGTACCGCAGTCCTCCTCGCGGACGATGACGTCCTGGGCCACGTCGACCAGACGGCGGGTCAGATAACCAGAGTCCGAGGTGTGGGATGCGGTATCGACCAGGCCCTTACGGGCGCCGTAGGTCGAAATGAAGTACTCGAGCGGCAGCAGACCCTCGCGGAAGTTCGCCTTAATGGGAAGGTCGATCGTCTCACCGGACATGTCTGCCATCAGGCCACGCATGCCGCCGAGCTGACGCAGCTGGGTCTTAGAACCACGGGCGCCGGAGTCGGCCATCATGTACAGCGGGTTCTCCTCGTCGAACATGTCGAGCATGAGCGCTGCGACCTTGTCGGTACAAGCGGTCCACTCGTTAACGACTTCGATGTGGCGCTCCGTCTCGTTGATGAAGCCCTCCTCGAAGTACTCGTTGATCTGGTCGACGTTGGCCTGGGCGCGATCGAGCAGCTCCTGCTTCTCGGCAGGGATGAGAGCGTCCCACACCGAGATGGTGAGGCCGGCGCGGGTAGCGTAGTGGAAGCCGGAGTACTTGATGGCGTCGAGGATCGGGCCGACCTTGGCCTCGGGGTAACGATCGCAGCAGTCCGCAACCAGCTTGGCCACGTCGCCCTTGACCATCTTGTAGTTCATGAACTCATAGTCTTCGGGCAGGCACTGGCGGTTGAAGATGATGCGGCCGATAGAGGTCTCGAAGCGCGCGGTCTTGTTGCCGGTGACGTCGTAGTCGACAAACTCGTTCTTGCCGTTCTTAACGCGGAAGATACGGGTGCCGTCCTCGTTGATGACATTGGCGTCGGCAGCGGACACGCGGACCTGAATCTTGGCCTGCATGTCGACCTCGGAGCGGCAATCATAGGCGTGCAGCGCGTCGTCGAAGCTCGAGAACACGTGGTTCTCGCCCGGCAGACCCTCGCGAACCTGGGTGAGGTAGTACACACCGATGATCATGTCCTGCGAAGGGATGTTGACCGGCTTGCCGGATGCCGGCGAGCGCAGGTTGTTCGCAGAGAGCATGAGCACGCGGGCCTCGGCCTGAGCCTGGCTGGACAGCGGCACGTGGACAGACATCTGGTCGCCGTCGAAGTCGGCGTTGAAGGGCGAGCAGACCAGCGGATGCAGGTGGATAGCCTTGCCCTCGACCAGCACCGGCTCAAAGGCCTGGATGGACAGACGGTGCAGGGTCGGTGCACGGTTGAGCAGCACGACGCGGCCGTCAATGACCTCTTCGAGGATGTCCCACACAAAGGTGGCACCTCGGTCGATAGCGCGCTTGGCGCCCTTGATGTTCTCGACCTTGCCGAGCTCGACCAGGCGCTTCATGACGAAGGGCTTGAAGAGCTCCAGCGCCATGGTCTTGGGCAGACCGCACTGGTGCAGCAGCAGCTTGGGGTCGGTAACGATAACCGAACGGCCGGAGTAGTCGACACGCTTACCCAGCAGGTTCTGACGGAAACGACCCTGCTTGCCCTTGAGGGCCTCGGCGAGCGACTTGAGCGGGCGACCGCCACGGCCAGAGACCGGGCGACCACGACGGCCGTTGTCGAACAGGGCGTCCACGGACTCCTGGAGCATGCGCTTCTCGTTGTTCACGATGATCGCAGGGGCGTCCAGGTCGAGCAGGCGCTTGAGTCGGTTGTTACGGTTGATCACGCGACGGTACAGGTCGTTGAGGTCGGACGCGGCGAAGCGGCCGCCGTCAAGCTGGACCATCGGGCGCAAATCGGGCGGAATGACCGGAATGACGTCCAGGATCATGTTCGCGGGGCTGTTGCCGCCCTTCAGGAAGGCGTCAACGACCTCGAGGCGCTTAACGGCCTTCTCGCGCTTCTGCTTCTGGGAGTCCTCGTCGGCGATGATGGCCTTGAGCTTCTCGGCCTCGGAAGGGAGGTCGATGGCAGCGAGCAGGTCGCGGACGGCCTCGGCACCCATGCCACCCTTGAAGTACATGGAGTAGTAACGGGTCATCTCACGGAACAGCGGCTCATCGGAAATGAGGTCGCGCTCGCTGAGCTTCATGAAGGCGTTGAAGGCGTCCGTGCGGAGCTGCTTCTCGTCCTTGCACTCTTCCTCGATGTCGACGATGCCAGAGGCGATCTCCTCGGGGGTCAGCGGCTCCTCGTCGGAGAACTCGTCAAAGTTCTCGGGGTTGCCCTGCTCCTTGAGGGACTCGATCTGGCGGGCGCACTCGGCATCGATCTCTTCCAGATCGGCGGCGAGCTCCTCGCGCAGGTCGTCGGCGTCGGCCTCGCGGGCCTCGTAGTCAACCTCGGTGATGATGTAGCTGGCAAAGTACAGAACCTTCTCGAGGTCCTTGGACTTGATGTCGAGCATACGGCTCATCGGGAAGCTCGTGGGGCTCTTGAAGTACCAGATGTGGGACACGGGAGCGGCGAGCTCGATGTGGCCCATGCGGTCGCGACGCACCTTGGCCGAGGTGACCTCGACGCCGCAGCGCTCGCAGACGATGCCCTTAAAGCGGATGCCCTTGTATTTGCCGCAGGAGCACTCCCAGTCCTTGGCGGGACCGAAGATCTTCTCGCAGAACAGGCCGTCCTTCTCGGGCTTGAGGGTACGGTAATTGATGGTCTCCGGCTTCTTGACCTCACCGTGCGACCAGGAACGGATCTGGTCGGCGGAGGCAAGGGAGATCTTTACCGAGTCAAAATCAGTAGCTTCGAAATCTGCCACAGTCAACTACTCCTTATCAGTGGTCGTGGCGGCGACAGCCTCGGGTGCCTCGGCGGTCTCGGCATCCTGGGCCTCGACGTCGGCGTCAACGCCGGCGAGCGCAGCCAGGTCGTCGAGAGCGGAGGTCTCCTCGGCGGTCACAGGGGCGGAGGCGTCCTCGTCGGCATCGTGCATGGGCTCGATGTCCAGTGCGAGCGAACGAATCTCCTTGACGAGAACCTTGAAGGACTCGGGGATACCCGGAACCGGGACGTTCTCGCCCTTGACGATGGACTCGTAGGTCTTGACGCGGCCCACGGTATCGTCGGACTTGACGGTCAGGATCTCCTGCAGGACGTTGGACGCACCGTACGCGTACAGTGCCCAAACTTCCATCTCGCCGAAGCGCTGGCCGCCGAACTGGGCCTTGCCGCCCAGAGGCTGCTGGGTAACCAAGCTGTAAGGGCCGGTCGAACGGGCGTGGATCTTGTCGTCGACCATGTGGCCGAGCTTGAGGATGTAGGACGTACCCACGGTAATGGGCTCACGGAACTCCTCGCCGGTGCGGCCGTCGAACAGACGGGTCTTGCCGCGCTCGTCAAGCTGGGTGACGAACTCGGGACGCATGTGATCGCCAAAGGCAGCGGTGGCCTTGTTGAGCATGTTCTTGTTGGCACGACGAATGACCTCGGCGATCTCGTCCTCCTTGGCGCCGTCGAAGACGGGCGTGGCGGTGAAGAACGGACCGGGGACGTACTTGTCGGAGTCGGCCTGCTCGGTATCCCAACCGCAGGCAGCAGCCCAGCCAAGGTGGCACTCGAGCAGCTGGCCGACGTTCATACGCGAAGGAACGCCCAGCGGGTTGAGGATAACGTCGATCGGGGTACCGTCAGCCATGTAGGGCATGTCCTCGACCGGCAGAACGTTGCAGATAACGCCCTTGTTGCCGTGGCGGCCGGCGATCTTATCGCCCTGCTGGATCTTACGACGCTGGGCGACGTAGACGCGCACCTGCTCGTTGACGCCGGGAGCCAGATCGTCACCGTTCTCGCGGCTAAAGCGGACAACGTCGATGACACGGCCGTAAGCGCCGTGAGGCATCTTAAGGGAGGTGTCGCGGACGTCGTGGGCCTTGGCACCGAAGATGGCACGCAGCAGGCGCTCCTCGGCGGTCAGAGCGCTCTCGCCCTTAGGCGTGACCTTGCCGACCAGGATGTCGCCAGGGCCGACCTCGGCGCCGATGCGGATGATGCCGTCCTCGTCGAGGTTGGCAAGCATGTCCTCGGAGAGGTTCGGGATCTCTCGGGTGATTTCCTCGGGGCCGAGCTTGGTGTCGCGGGCATCGATCTCGTGACGGGTGATGTTGATGGTCGTCAGCAGGTCCTCGGCCACCAGGCGCTCGGACACGACGATACCGTCCTCGTAGTTAAAGCCTTCCCACGGCATGTATGCCACGGTGAGGTTCTGGCCCAGTGCGAGCTCGCCATGATCGGTCGAAGGACCGTCAGCCAGGGGCTCGCCCTGCTCAACGGTGTCACCAACGCGCACAAGCGGACGGTGGTTGATGCAGGTGGACTGGTTGGAGCGCTGGTACTTGGCCAGGTGATACTCGTCCATGCCGCCGGCATGCTTGACGATGATCTTGGCGGCGTCGGCAAAAATGACCTCGCCGGCGTTCTTGGCCAGGGTGACCTCGCCGGAGTCCAGGGCGGCGCGACGCTCCATGCCGGTACCGACATAGGGAGCGGCAGGGTGAACCAGCGGCACGGCCTGACGCTGCATGTTGGCGCCCATCAGCGTACGCTTGGCGTCGTCGTGCTCGAGGAACGGGATCAGCGTGGCTGCGACGGAGAGCATCTGACGCGGCGAGACGTCCATGTAGTCGACGTCCTCGACGGGCACGTCGGCGGGAGCGCCGAAGGAGCCGTCGAAGTCGCGGGTACGGGCGATCACGGTGTGCGGGCGGACAAGCTTGCCCTCGGCATCGGTCGTGATGAACTCGTTGGTCTTGGGATCGAGCGGCGTGTTGGCCGGCGCGATGACGTGCTTCTCTTCCTCGTCAGCGGTCATCCAGTCGATCTGGTCGGTGGCAACGCCATTCTCGACGCGGCGGAACGGAGCCTCGATGAAGCCGTACTCGTTGACGCGGGCGTAGAGGGCGAGCGAGCCGATCAGGCCGATGTTGGGGCCTTCGGGGGTCTCGATCGGGCACATGCGGCTGTAGTGCGAGTTGTGAACGTCGCGGACGGCCGTCGGCACGTTGGTGCGGCGGCTGGAGCCCGACTTGTGGCCGGCAAGACCGCCAGGGCCGAGTGCGGACAGACGGCGCTTGTGGGTCAGACCGGTCAGGGGGTTCGCCTGGTCCATGAACTGCGAGAGCTGCGAGGAACCGAAGAACTCCTTGATGGAGGCAACGATCGGGCGGATGTTGATGAGCGACTGCGGGGTAATCTCATCGATGTCCTGGGAGCTCATGCGCTCACGGACGACGCGCTCCATACGGCTCATGCCGATACGGAACTGGTTGGCGACGAGCTCGCCGACGGTGCGGATGCGACGGTTGCCAAAGTGGTCGATGTCGTCAACCTTGAAGCCCTGCTCGCCGGCAGCGAGGGACAGCAGGTAGCGCAGCGTCGCGACGATATCCTCGTCGGTGAGCACCGTGACCTCTTCCTCGGTGGTGAGGTTGAGCTTCTTGTTGACCTTGTAACGACCGACGCGGGCCAGATCGTAGCGCTGCGGGTTAAAGAGCAGGCCCTCGAGCAGGCTGCGGGAAGCGTCCACGGTGGGAGGCTCGCCCGGGCGCAGGCGACGGTAGATCTCGATAAGGGCATCCTCGCGGGTGAGGGCGGTATCGCGCTCCAGGGTGCGCTTAATCACATCGGAGTTGCCGAGCAGCTCGATGATGTCGTCGTTGGTGACGGCAATGCCAAGGGCGCGCAGGAACATCGTGGCGCTCTGCTTGCGCTTACGGTCGATGGAGACCATGAGCTGGTCGCGCTTGTCGACCTCAAACTCAAGCCAGGCACCGCGGGACGGGATGATCTGGGCCTTGTAGATCTGCTTGCCCGAATCCATCTCGGAGCTGTAGTACACACCCGGGGAGCGGACGAGCTGCGAGACGACGATACGCTCGGTACCGTTGATGATGAAGGTGCCTTGATCGGTCATCATGGGGAAGTCGCCCATAAAGACGAGCTGCTCCTTGATCTCGCCGGTCTCCTTGTTGGTGAGACGGACGTCGGTCAGAAGCGGGGCCTGATAGGTCATGTCCTTCTCGCGGCACTCCTCGACGGTGTGCGCGGGGTCGCCGAACTGATGCTCGCCGAAGGTAACCTCGAGAACATGGTTCTGGCTCTGGATGGGGCTGGATTCCTTGAACGCCTCACGAAGGCCCTCGTCCTTAAAACGCTCAAAGGATTCCCTTTGAACAGAGATAAGGTTGGGGAGCTCCATGGCCTCCGGGATTTTCCCGAAGCTGACGCGCTTGCGCTCAGTGGCAGTGTATGCGTAGGTCACCAGGTTTTTCCTCCTTCACGGAAATGCTCGGTGGGTTGGCGAGGCATAGCTTCGCCAGTTATCGCAACCTAATAGTTTATCAGGTAGCGACCGTTGGGCAAGAAAAGCCTTGACGCGATTGAGTTTTTGGAGTAGCAAAGTTTTTCGGCAGAAAACACGCAGGTAGATGTATGTGTATCGAACACCTGTTCATATATTTTCTGTGAACAAAGAGTCGACAATCGAAGCTCTTATAAAAAACGGGCGCGAACCGAGGTCCGCGCCCGTAAATGTCGATGCCCGAAGGCTTATTTGCGCATCAAGCCGCCGCGCTCGTCGATGGCATCCCAGAAGGCATTGGCAAAGCGGGGGTCGCTTGCAGCCATGAGGGCGTTGGTGGCCATCCAACCAGAGGGAGTACCGGTGTCGTAGCCCGAGAGCGGGTCGATGACGACTGCGTACATGGCCTCGCGGTCGAGCGAACGGGCCATGGCGTCGGTGAGCTGGATCTCGCCGCCCTTGCCGGCCTGCTGATCTGCCAGCAGGTCCATGACCAGCGGGCTCAGCAGGTAGCGACCGACGATGTACAGGTTGGACGGAGCTGCCTCGGGAGCGGGCTTCTCGACCAGACCGCCGATACGCCAGACAGCGCCCGGCTCTGCATCGGCAACGTCCTCGGCACCCTCGAGCGAACCGACACGCTCACCGGCGATAACGCCGTAGCGGCTGACTTCCTCGGGCGAGCAAGCAGCGACGGCGATAACAGAAGCGCCACCGTGCTCCTTGGAAACGGCGAGCATCTTGTCGCAGATGTCGCGGTTAGGCACAACGTAGTCGCCCAGAAGAACCAGGAAGTTCTCCCCTGCCACGGCGTCGGCAGCAGAGCGAATAGCATGGCCGAGGCCCTTGGGCTCGTACTGATAACGGAAGTCGACCGGCATACCGCCAGCGTGGGCGACGGCGTCGGCATAGGCGTTCTTGCCGCGCTCGCGCAGCAGGTTCTCGAGCGAGCGATCGGGCTGGAAGTAGTTCAGTAGCTCGGGCTTACCGGGAGAAGTAACGATGATGGCATCGTCGACCTCCTCGGGATCGAGCGCCTCCTCGACGACGTACTGAATGACGGGCTTGTCGAGCACCGGCAGCATCTCTTTGGGCGTGCACTTAGTGCCAGGCAGAAAACGCGTGCCAAGACCGGCGGCGGGGATGATTGCCTTCATGTTATTCAAAGATCCTTTCGCAGGCGCAAAAGCGCCCCATGCGTGCGGCACACAGCCGCAGACCAAATTGCGATACCCAAGCATCTTACCGCTGGAACTATATGTCGCTACAAGGCAGAGACAATTCTTCAGCAGGTCAACGCAAATTATTGCTCGAATGGTGCAATTTTATTGCCCAACGGCAGGGCACCCGATACGACGCAAATCACAGAACATGGCAGTTTGAGCAACCGATGTCGAGGGACCGAAAAACAAAAAAGACGGGGCTCGCAATGCGAACCCCGTCTGCAAAGAAATCTGGCGAGAAAGCCTGATTACTTGAGGGTGACAGCAGCGCCAGCAGCCTCGAGCTTCTCCTTGGCAGCCTCGGCGTCCTCCTTCTTGGCACCCTCGAGAACAGCCTTGGGAGCGCCCTCGACGACCTCCTTGGCCTCCTTCAGGCCAAGGTTGGTGAGCTCACGGACGGCCTTGATGACCTGGATCTTGTTGTCGCCGAAGCCCTCGAGCACGACGTCAAACTCGGTCTTCTCCTCGGCCTCAGCAGCGCCAGCAGCGGGAGCGGCGACAACAGCGGCAGGAGCAGCGGCGGAAACGCCGAAGGTGTCCTCGATAGCCTTGACGAGCTCGGAAGCCTCGAGAAGGGTCATTTCCTTAAGAGCATCGATGATCTCATCGGTGGTAAGCTTAGCCATTTCTAAGTCCTTTCGGTTTCCGTGCGGATGCACGGAGATCAGTTAAAACACGGCGCGAATGCGCCAGGGGTGCGGCGTTGCCGCCGCGGGTGAAAACAGCAACTAGGCTGCCTTCTGCTCGGAGACCTGCTGGATCGAACGAGCGAGACCAGAGGAAACGCCGTTGACGCAGACAGCGATGTCGCGAGCGAAACCGGAGATGAGACCGGCAATCTGGCCGAGAAGCTGATCCTTGGTGGGCAGCTCGGCGATAGCCTTAACATCATCAGCGGAAACGGCCTTGCCGTCGGAGATACCGCCCTTGATCTCAAGGACGCCCTTGGACTTAGCGGAGAAGTCCTTAAGGGCCTTAGCGGCCTCGACCGGCTCGGTCTCGTAGAACACATAAGCGACGGGGCCGGCGAGGATCTCGTCGATCTCGGGCTGCTCCTGGTTCTTGAGGGCGATCTTGACCAGGTTGTTCTTGTAGACCTTCATCTCGGCGCCGCACTCGCGAAGCTGATGACGCAGCTCCTGAGCCTGCTTAACCGTCAGACCGTTGTAGTTGACGACGAACAGACCGGCGTTCTCGGCGATACGGGACTCGATCTCTGCAACCTTGTCGATTTTGTACTGCTGGGGCATGAATTACACCTCCTCGAATTCTTCCGGGCACGGTCCGCCACAAGGACGTGACGGGGGCATGTCCAAAAAGAAAGCCCCCGCGCTGCATGAGCGACGGGGGCGAGAAGACATATCTACTCGACCACCTCGGCTGGCGGGAAGTCCCATTAAGCTCGCGGGTAAGGCCCGTTTGCGCCGGCTGTCTCTGGCAGCGGATTCGTGCGTGAACCGAAAGTATTATGGCGGGGACCCCGGCGTCGGTCAACGGCAACCCTGGCTGCACACAATTCCACCATCTCGGTCGCGCCGCCAAAGGCCAGGCGCAAGCTTTTCGCTCGGTCAGGTCCTGGGCTCGCACGAAGAGCACATTTAGTGCTCTTCGGCTCGTGCGGAATCTACGAAAAGCTTGCGCCTGGCCTTTGGCGGCGCGACCTGTGTTGACTTTGGGACAGCCAGGGTTGCCGTTGGCCGGCGCGCCCCGCTCATAATGCTTGGGTCGGTGGGCTGATGTGTTGCGTCCCTGAGGACTATAAGGTCGAAATGAAGGTGGACAGGCGGTGGAGGCCTTCGTCTAGGTCTTTGTCGGAGACGCAGTAGCTTAGGCGGATGTGGCCTTCGGTTCCGAAACAGTCGCCCGGGACTAGGGCTACGTTTGCTTCTTTGATGGCTTTGATGCAGAAGTCTTCGCTGGTTAGACCGAACTTTTTGATGCTCGGGAAAGTGTAGAAGGCCCCTGCGGGCTCTACTACTTCGAGGCCCATGGCGTTTAAGGCTGCGAGCACGCGTTTGCGGCGGGCTCGGTAGACGTTGAGCATGGGAGTTGGGTCGACGGTGAGGGCTCGGGCTGCGGCGTCCATCTCGAAGGAAACGGCGCTCGATACTAGGTATTGGTGGGCCTTTGCGATCTCGGCGATGACGGGGGCTGCGGCTGCGAGCCAACCCAGGCGCCAGCCGGTCATAGCCCAGGGCTTGGAGAAGCTCTCGATAACTACCGTCTGTTCACGCAGCTCCGGGTGGCGCTGGGCAAAGCGCTCGTAGCCATCCACATAAACCAGGCGGTTGTATACGTCGTCGCAGACCACGTAGATGCCCGCCTGCTCCGCCACGTGCGCCACGGCGTCGAGCGAAGCCGCGTTGAGGATGCAGCCCGTAGGATTGTTGGGCGAGCAGATGACGATGGCCTTGGTCGCCGGTGTCACGCAAGCACGAAGCGCATCCTCGTCAATCTGAAATTGCGCAGGCTCCGTATCCAAAAAGACTGCTTTGGCGTGGTTGGCCACGACGATGCTTTCGTACAGGCCAAAGGCCGGCGTGGGAATAATGACCTCGTCGCCGGGGTTGAGCATAGCCATGAATGTTGCCGACAGTGCCTCGGTCGCACCGTCGGTCAGGATGACCTCATCGGCGGAAAACGCCAGGCCCGCGTCCCCCATGTAGGCAGATAACGCCTCACGCAGGGCGGAGCGACCGTTGTTGGGCGGATAGTGCGTGTCACCGCGGCCCAACGAAGCAGTCACCTCGGCGCTAATCACATCGGGCGTGGGAAAATCGGGCTCGCCGAGCGCGAGCGCAATGCATCCCGGATGCTGGGCGGCGAGCGCATTGATCCGGCGGATGCCGGAGGGCTTGAGCGTGGCAAGCGAGGTATTCATGGGCAGACGCATGGCGTTCCTTTCGTAAGGGTTGCACTAGGATAGCGCGGCGGAGCGCCACCAGACGGTGTAACCTAAACGGAAACCAACCGGAAAGGAGGCGGCATGGAGACGACCGCGCGCGGCGATGTACCAAAAACACTGCATAACATCGCGTTTGTCAGTATTCCCGAAAGCGCCGATCTTGAGTTTTTGCTTTGGGACCTGCAGGATGCCATCGCCGCCTATGCCCGGCTTTCCGACACCGTACTCCCCCACCCGGTTGACTTGAAGGCGGATGATGCCGGTGCAGTCGATGGCATAGTGCTCGCTGTTGATGATGCATTTGACGATGAGGCTATGATCGCTGTCGAGCAGATACTCGATCGCCTTGGGAATACAGAAACACGCGTCTATGTCGTCGTCCAGGCCCTGTCCAACAACGCCAAGCAGACGGACGAAGTCCTCGACCGCCTGTATCGGGCATGTCTTCTACGTGACCTGCCATGGTGCGACGGCGTTGTCGTCTGCACCGGCACCGGCATCGCAGCGCTTCGCCACTCCCCGCGCATGGGTCTCTTGCGTCGGCCATTTTCGGAAGCGATGGATAAGCTTGTGGGCGCCGTACGCATGGGCTGCTCCATTGAGCATGCGCAGCTGCTTGGCGGTGGCAATGCCGGAGGCGTCGATGCCGACGGCATGGTGCGCGTCAAGCCCGCGCTGCCCGCACCGATCTGGCATGCCATCATGAAACGCCTCGGCACCCGCGCCCAATCAGATATCTAAATTACAGAGCGCCCCAGTCAACGGCCTCGCGCCAGCGCCCAACAAGGCGCTCTAGGCGCCATGCCGCATTGGCGGGACTTGTCGACGGCAGAACGATGGCCGGCAGCCCGGTGCGTTCTTGTAGATAGCGCTTGTAGAGCCGGCCAGCTGTACCACCGTTGCATATCACCTGCTTAATGGGAGCCGCGTCGGTAATGCGCTCGATATGTGCCGGCACAACGTTTTTGATGCTGGCGTCACTCGAACCCTTAATATCGCAGCTCTCGATCACGTCCCACAGGGCCACACCGCCGTTGAGCAGCATGGCCCGCTTGGCGGCAATCGAGGCATCGAGCGTCGCGGGCTCACCGCTTGCCAAAGGATCGCCCTCGTTGGGCGGCACGGGCACACCGAGGCACGCGGCCATCACGCGCCAAAAGCGATTCTGAGGGTTGCCGTAATAAAAGGCATTGGCGCGCGAAAGCACCGAGGGAAACGACCCGAGCACCAAAACGCGCGAGTGCTGGTCGAACACGGGCTCAAACCCATGCTCAATATGTTGATAGCCCTCGTCAGACGCTGCCATGGCCTAGGCCCTCAGCAGATAACGCACCTCGTAGGGTGCAAGCTCAAGGGCACCCGACAGCTCGACCGTGGGCGCATCGTCGGCAAGCAGGTCGACGAAGGAGCCGCTGAGTTCGCCAGCTCCAAAGGTGTAGGGCTCGTTCACGGCATTGACCGCCACGAGCACCGTCGCATCGTCGCAGGCGCGCTCGAACAGCAGCTGCTTGTTCTGGATCACCACGTTGCGATAGGCACCGTAGTTGAGGGCACGGGCTGCCGCGTCGTTTGCCGAGCGCAGGTGCGCCAGCTGCGTGACAAATGCCGTCAGCTCGTTGGGCGCGGGCTCATCGAGCGCAGGACGTAGCGCCCAATCGCCATCGGGGCCGCCCTTTTCGCCGGCAATCCCCCACTCGCTGCCGTAGTAGACGCACGGAATGCCCGGCATACCAAAGAGCATGCCGTAGGCGGGGCGCAGGCAGGACTTGTCCGTCAGGATGCTCGCCAGGCGCGGCACGTCGTGGTTGTCGACAAACGACAGCAGATGCTTGCCGCGATAAATGCACCAGGGGTCGCCGCCAAACTGGCGATGAAGCGAGTGGGCAATCTCGAACATGTTGACCGAGTTAAAGCTGGAGTACAGGCCCTTGTAGCACTCGTAGTTGGTGCAGGAGTCGAGCATCTCGTCGTTGACGATCTGGTTGTAGTCGCCGTGGAGTGTCTCGCCGATCAGCACGAAGTCGGGCTTGAGCTCGCGGGTAAAGGCGTGTAGGCGGCGCATAAAATCGCGATCGAGCATATAGGCGACGTCCAGGCGCAGACCGTCGACGCCAAAGACTTCGGACCAGCGACGCACGGACTCAAGCAGGTAATCGACCACGGCAGGGTTTTGCAGGTTGAGCTTCACAAGCTCAAAATGGCCCTCCCAGCCCTCGTACCAAAAGCCGTCGCCGTAGCACGAGTCACCGTCAAAGCTAATGTGGAACCAGTCCTTGTAGGGCGAGTCCCACTTGCGCTCCTGCACGTCGCGGAAGGCCCAAAAACCGCGGCCGACGTGGTTGAAGACAGCATCGAGCACCACGCGGATGCCATGGGTATGCAGCGTGTCGCATACGGCGGCAAAGTCGGCATCCCCACCCAGGCGGCGGTCGATATGGCGCAGACTGCGCGTATCGTAGCCGTGACTATCAGACTCGAGCGGCGGGTTGATGAGCACGGCGCCAATACCGAGTTTTTGCAGGTAGTCGGCCCACTGGGCGATCTTCATGATGGGGGCATCGGAGTTGGGCGCGTCGTTGGCAGCCTGGGCGAGCTCATCCTCAGCAACGGGCGCGGCGTTTTCGCGCGGAGCTCCGCAAAAGCCCAGCGGATAGACCTGGTAGAACGTCGTCTCGTATGCCCACATAGCAACCTCCCGGTAAGCTCAACACAACGACATCCATTGTATGCCCAGCAGAGTAGTTAATTTGGGACGGGGCTCTTTTAGCCACCCCGACCCTCCTGGGTTGTGATTAGGCGACGGGCTTGGCGCGACGGATGGCTGGGAACAGCACGGTGATGGCGAGGATGACGCCCACGACGGTAATCGCCCCGCCCACGAAGCCAATCCAAGCGATACCGGGACCCGAAACCACGGCACCGCCGATTGCGGTGCCCGTGCCGATGCCCAGATTGAACAGGCCCGAGAAGATCGACATGGCGACGGCCGACGAATCCGCCGGCGTGTACTTGATGAGCTCGGCCTGGAACGCCACGTTAAAGGCCGTGGCGCAGCAGCCCCACAGCGCGCAGACGGCAAGCACTGCCACGAGCGACGATGCGACCGGACCCATAAGCAGCAGAGCCACCGGCACGCCGGAGAGCGTGATAGCCAAGAACGGGAAGCGATGCCCGTCGAACAGGCGGCCAAACAGCCAGCTGCCCACCAGACCGGAGAAGCCAAACGCCGTCAGCGTCATGGTGATGGCGCCCGCGTCGACGTGTGCGACCTGCGCCAGGAAAGGCTCAATGTAGCTGTAGCTTGCGTAATAGCCGGTCGCCATAAAAACCGTGACCGCGTAGAGCGCGACCAGGAACGGATTCTTGAGCAGCTCGGGCAGCTGTTTGACGGTAAAGCGCTCGCCCGCCGGCATGGCCGGGAACACCGCGGCCTGGTAGACGACCGCGATGGCTGAGAGGGCCCCGACCACGGCAAACGTCATGCGCCAGCCCACGGCCAGCCCGATGGCGCGGCCGATCGGCAGGCCAAAGATCTGCGCGATGGACGAGCCCGTGGCGATCATGCTGATGGCGAGCGCTCCGTGGCGACTGTCGACCAGGCGCGAGGCCATAATCGAGGCGACCGACCAGAACACGGCATGCGCGCAGGCGACCACCAGACGTGCGCAAACCAAAATAGGATAGGTGGGCGCCACGGCGGACAGGAACTGGCCCAGCGAGAACACGGCGAGCACGCCGAGCAGCATCCGCTTGAACTCAAAGCGCGAGGCAAACACCATAAGCGGCAGCGACAGCAGCATGACGCCCCAGGCGTAGACCGAGATCATGATGCCTGCTTGGGCCTCCGTGAGCGAGAACGATGCGGCAATATCAGTCAGAAGACCGATGGGCATGAACTCCGACGTGTTGAATACGAACGCGCAACAGGCGAGCCCAATAAGCGGGAGCCACTGCTTGAGTGAGATGCCATCTTGTCTTGCCTGAGTCATGTAGGAAACCTCTCCGATTGTCTTGGGCGGTGGGCGATTATATAGCAACGGCCCCGCATCCGTCAGTACAGATGCGGGGCCGCAATCAACTCAATACACAGAGGTTGCGCCGTCAATAAATAACTAAGCCAAACCCAGCAATATGCCCGCCGAATGCACGACAAACGCCACGATCCAGGCGACCGTCACCTGAAACGCGAACACAGCAACGGCATAGCGCGTGCCCAGCTCGCTCTTGACGGCGCCGATGGACGCCACGCAGGGCGGGTACAGCAGCGTAAAGACCAGGAACACGTAAGCGGTAAACGGCGAAAACATGGTTGACAGCACCGCGGGCGACGTTGCGCCCAAAAGCACCGTGAGCGTCGAGATGACGCTCTCCTTGGCGATGAGTCCCGTGACGAGCGCCGTCGAGGCGCGCCAGTCGCCAAAACCGAGCGGGGTCAACACCGGCGCGATGATGCTACCCAGACCGGCAAGCAGACTCTGCGACTGATCGGCGACCACATTAAAGCGGATATCGAACGTCTGAAGGAACCAGATGACCACGGTAGCGGCAAAGATAATGGTAAAGGCCTTGGTAATAAAGTCCTTGGCCTTATCCCATGCCAGCATCACCGTCGTCTTGACGCTCGGCAGGCGGTAGTTGGGAAGCTCCATGATAAACGGCACCGGGTCGCCCTTAAATGCCGTACGGTTGAGCACCAAAGCCGCAATGCAACCAACCGCAATACCAATCAGATAGAGCGAGACCATGGCGGGAACCGTCGCCTGTGGGAAAAACGCCCCGCACAGCAGACCATAGACCGGCAACTTGGCCGAGCAGCTCATGAACGGCGTGAGCATGACCGTCATCTTGCGGTCATGCTCGGATGGGAGCGTACGGGTCGACATGATAGCCGGCACGGTACAGCCAAAACCGACGAGCATAGGCACGAAGCTGCGGCCCGACAGGCCAAAGCGACGCAGCACCTTATCCATGACAAAGGCCACGCGTGCCATGTATCCGGAGTCTTCCAGAATGGAGAGGAACAAGAAGAGCACGACGATAATCGGAAGGAAGGTCAGCACGCTGCCCACGCCCGTAAGCACGCCGTCGACAGCCAGCGAGCGCACCACGTCGTTGGTTCCGAACGCCTTGAGGCCCGCATCGGCCGAGGCGATGATGACAGCGATGCCGTCCTCCATGAGCCCCTGCAACGCCGCGCCGATCACGCCAAACGTCAGCCAAAAGACGAGGCCCATGATCACCAGGAACGCCGGAATGGCCGTGTAGCGGCCCGTCAGGATGCGGTCGATCTTGACGGAGCGCACGTGCTCGCGGCTCTCGTGCGGTTTGACGACGCAGCGCCCACACACGTCGCCGATAAAGCAAAAGCGCATATCGGCCAGCGCGGACAGGCGGTCGGTGCCGGCCTCGCCCTCCATCTGAGTAATGATGTGCTCGATAGCGTCGAGCTCGTTGCGATCCAGGTGAAGCGCCTCGGTCACCAGCTCGTCGCCCTCAACCAGCTTGGTCGCCGCAAAACGCACGGGAATGTGCGCCGTCGCGGCATGGTCCTCGATAAGGTTGGCGATGCCGTGGATGCAGCGATGCAGCGCACCGCCGTCTGGACCATCGGGTGCGCAAAAGTCCAGGCGACCGGGACGCTCGCGGAACCGCGCCACGTGCAAGGCATGATCCACCAGCTCGCCGATACCCTCGTTGCGGGCAGCGCTAATGGGGACAACGGGCACGCCCAGCAGGCTCTCGAGCAGGTTGACGTCCACGGCGCCGCCGTTGGCCGTCACCTCGTCCATCATGTTGAGCGCGATGACCATGGGGCGGTCGAGCTCCATAAGCTGCAGCGTCAGGTACAGGTTGCGCTCGATGTTGGTGGCGTCAATGATGTCGATGATGGCGTCCGGGCGCTCGTCGAGGATGAACTGACGGCTCACGACTTCTTCGCCTGTGTACGGCGACAGGGAGTAAATGCCGGGCAGGTCGGTAACGCTCGCCTCGGGGTGGTTGCGAATGGTGCCGTCCTTGCGGTCGACCGTCACGCCGGGAAAGTTACCGACGTGCTGGTTGGAGCCCGTAAGCTGGTTGAACAGCGTGGTCTTGCCGCAGTTTTGGTTACCGGCAAGGGCAAAATGCAGCGGCGCGCCCTCGGGCACGGCCGTTTTTGCCGCACGGGGTGAATACGTCCCCTCGCCCAGGGCCGGGTGGTCCGTCGTGCCGATTGCGGCGTTAACGCGCGGGCCGGTATCGGTGTCGTGCACATCCACGAGCTCAATGCGTGCGGCATCGTCCTTGCGCAGCGTCAACTCGTAGCCACGTAGGCGGATCTCGAGCGGGTCACCCATGGGGGCGTACTTCATCATGGTGACTTCGGTGCCCGGCGTTAGACCCATGTCCAAAATATGCTGTCGGAGTGCCTGATCGTCCGATGCCACCGATGCGACAACGGCGTCCTTTCCAATCTCGAGCGTATCGAGCTTCACGTCCGTGCTCCTCCCCCGACGCCCACAGGGCGTTGCATTTAGTTTACCTTGGCTAACCGTTTGCCACGGCTAACCAATTGTAACCATGCATGATAGCGCGAACGCACAACGACGTTCAATCGACAGATTGCTGCAAGGACCGTCCCCAAGTGCCGGCACAAAAGGAACGTCCCCAAGTGCCGCATCTGGGCCATGGCAACGCCGATGTTTTGGCGCGAACAGCGAAAGCCCGCCAGGGCGAGCAAGGTGCCCTGAAACGAGGCGGCATTGACCTTCTGGTCATGCCGCCGAAGTTGAAAGGCAGATTGCCGCCCTGGCGGGCTTGCAGCGTCAAGTGGTTACGGCGTTTGGTAAAACGCCGTAACTAAAACCCGTGGCGCTCCAGGAAGCGGAAGGCTAGGCGGATCCAGGGACGGACCGCCACCTGCTTGTCCTCGTTGTCGACCGCGGTGTTGGCGTTGCCGAGCGAAAGGCCGTGACCACCCTGGTCGAAGACGTGCATCTCGCATGCAACGCCCTCCTCGGCCATGCGCTGCGCAAACGGGTAGACCTGCGCGATCGGCGCCGTCTTGTCGTCGGACACGCCCCACACAAAGGTCGGCGGCATCTGACGCGAAACATGCGTGGTGGGGCAGATATCGGCCAAATGCTCGTCAGTTGCCTCGCCACCCGTCACCATCGACAGGTAGTCGTTGAGCAAATCGCGCCCCGTCTTGCCGCCCGTCTTGGGCACGCGCAAGTCAATGCGCGGATCGCGCGTCTGCATGTCGCGCACATAGGCAAAGTCGAGCAGCGGATAGCCCAGCACCACGGCATCGGGACGAATGTCGTCCGGACGTGCCCCGGCAAGTGCCGCGAAGGGGCCGGTCTTCCACTGCGTTGCCAGCGAGGCACAGATCATGCCGCCCGCCGAGAATCCCACGACGCACACGCGCTTAGGATCGACATGCCACTCGTCGGCGTTGGCGCGCACCGTGGCGACCATCTTGGCAAGATCTGCCTGGGGGTGCGGAAAGCTCACGTCACCCGTAGAGCTCGTGACATAGTTGAGCACAAAGGCCTGGTAACCGTGATCCAAAAATGCAAACGCCACCGGGTCCTGCTCGTGCGGAGCGATATGTGTAAACCCGCCTCCGCCGCAGATGATCACCGCGGGGCGGCGGCCATTCGGTTTATCGGGCAGCGGCTCGGCACCCAAATACGTAAACGTCGCCGGATAATCCTCGGTCGGCTCCTCGCCCCACAGCGCATGGTTCTCGACAATCATATGTGCTCCCTTCGCGCAAATTATGCGCCCTTGTTTTTCGCCTTCAAGCGTACCCCACTTGAACCCGTGGCGCAGAAACACTCCGGCAATAAGTTTCCCTTCAACTGATATATCACATAATCCCAGTTCAGAGGTATCGTTGAGCAGCGTAGAATAGGGGGCGTTGACCAAGCCGCGAAACACATATGAAACGTTTCCGGCAAACCAAACGCGCGATATGCGCCTATTTAAGTTGGAGGCAACTATGGGTCTGCTCGATTCGCTTAAGTCCACCTTCACCTCGACCGGCGAGGCGTCCGTTCCGCCCGCAGCAAGCTTCGCCACCCGCGAAGGCGTCATCTATGCCCCCGTCAACGGCGTGCTCGTCAACCTGAACGAGGTTCCCGACGAGACGATCGCCTCGGGCATGCTTGGCCAGGGCTATGGCATCGAGCCCATTACCGGCACCATCTATGCGCCCGCCAACGGCCGCATCGGCGCCACCACCGTCACCAACCACTCCATCGGCATGATTACCGAGGACGGCCTGCGCGTGTTCATCCATGTTGGCCTGGGCACCGTGGAAATGAACGGCAAGGGTTTTGCCCGCTTTGTCGAGATGGGCGATGTGGTCAAGGCAGGCCAGCCGCTCATCAGCTTCGACCGCGAGGCCATTAAGGCCGCTGGTCACGAGGACATCGTGACCGTCATCGTCTCCGAGCTCGATCGTCTTAAGAGCATCGACCATGTCGGCGAGTCTGGAACGCTTATCGGCGGCAACCCGCTCGTCAAGCTTGGCGACCCGCTGCTGGTTGCCAAGACCAAGTAGCCAGGCCCCGCGCCACACAGCCAAAAGGCACCTCGTCAAGCGCCCGCGACCATTTGGCCGCGGGCGCTTTTCGTTTGAAAAACCATCCCGCCAATGCTTTATCTGTATAGCCCAAATGAGCCGAGCTGCTAGAATATCGAACTGTATGGATAACTATCATTCAACCGTTATGGGAGGATACGTGAACCGCACCAAAATCGCGCAGCTCTATGCCGATGCCGAGTCGCTCGGCGGCCAGACCGTCACCGTCGCCGGCTGGGTCAAGTCCGTCCGCGACATGAAGAACTTTGGCTTTGTTACGCTCAACGACGGCAGCTGCTTCCGCGACCTGCAGGTCGTCATGAACCGCGAGGCACTCGACAACTACGACGAGATCGCCCATCAAAACGTCTCGGCCGCACTCATTTGCACCGGCACCGTCAAACTGACCCCCGATGCACCCCAGCCTTTCGAGCTTTCTGCCACTTCCATCGAGGTCGAGGGCACGAGCGCCCCGGATTACCCGCTGCAGAAGAAGCGCGCAACCGTCGAGTTCCTGCGCACCCAGCAGCACCTGCGCCCGCGCACCAACCTGTTCCGCGCCGTGTTCCGCATCCGCTCTGTCGCGGCTGCCGCCATCCACCGCTTCTTCCAGGAGCAGGGTTTTGTCTACGTCAACACCCCCATCATCACCACGAGTGACTGCGAGGGCGCCGGCGAGATGTTCCGCGTGACCACACTCGACCCCAAAAATCCGCCCCTCACCGAGTCCGGCGAGGTCGACTGGAGCCAGGACTTCTTTGGCAAGCATGCGAGCCTCACCGTGTCCGGCCAGCTCAATGCCGAGAACTTTGCCATGGCCTTTGGCGACGTGTACACCTTTGGCCCCACTTTCCGTGCCGAGAACTCCAACACCACGCGCCACGCCGCCGAGTTTTGGATGATCGAACCTGAGATGGCCTTTGCCGACCTTAACGACTACATGGATAACGCCGAGGCCATGCTCAAGTATGTCCTCAAGGACGTCATGGCAACCTGCCCCGACGAGCTCAATATGCTCAACAAGTTTGTGGACAAGGGTCTGCTCGAGCGCCTGGACCATGTCGCCAACTCCGACTTTGCCCGCGTTACCTACACCGAGGCCGTCGAGATCCTGGAGCAGGCAGTCGCTGCTGGCCACCAGTTTGATTACCCCGTCAGCTGGGGCATCGACTTGCAGACCGAGCACGAGCGCTTCCTGACCGAGGAGCACTTTAAGCGCCCGACCTTCGTGACCGACTACCCGGCCGAGATCAAGGCGTTCTACATGCGCATGAACGAGGACGGCAAGACCGTCGCCGCCGCCGACTGCCTGGTTCCCGGTATCGGCGAGATTATCGGCGGCTCCCAGCGCGAGGAGCGCCTGGATCTGCTCGAGGCCCGCATCAAGGACCTGGGCATGAATCCCGAGCAGTACAAGTACTACCTTGACCTGCGCCGCTACGGTTCCTGCAAGCACGCCGGCTACGGTCTGGGCTTCGAGCGCTTGGTCATGTATCTGACCGGCGTGGGCAACATCCGCGACGTCCTGCCGCACCCGCGCACCGTGGGCAACGCCGACTTCTAATCGTCGGACGCTAGCTCGCGTCGCCACACGCCAACGCTCATCGCATAAGCGTCTCTCGACATCGGTCGAGAGACGCTTTTTTTTCAACAGCATCCGTCAAGCTTTTGGCAAGTTTTTGGTCAGTTGAGCAGGGCTGTTGAAAACTCGACCCACCGTTTGCCGACGACTACCGACCGCCCAGAGCGCCCTGCGCCCCTGGGAAAGCCCCACGTCCTAGGCTCCATACCGTCGCCACCCAAAACGGAAAGGACGTGGGCACGATGACCGAAGCCGCTGTTGAAACCTACGACACCACGACGAGGGGCGCCGCCTCGATGGCAGCCTATCGCGCCGTTCGCATCCTGCAACTATTAAGCGAAAACACCGGCGAGGACAAGGCCATGCTTTCCGATGAGTTGATCCGGCGCCTCGCCCATCCCGACGACCCCGCCCGCATGCCCATCTCGGCGGCGCGGCGCAGCATCTACACCGCCATCTCCGCGCTTCGCCATGCCGGATATGAGATTGAATACAAGCGCGGCGTGGGGTATCGGCTCTTGACCCGTCCACTCACCGACGAGGAGATCATCCGGCTCCACGGTATGGTCATGCGCAACCGCTCCACGCCTATCGCCATCCGCAAGAGCATGGCGCAGCACTTAGTTGCCATGGCGAGTGCCGACGTTCGCGGCTATCTCGATACACCCGAACCTGCTCCAAGCGCAGGCAGCAAGGCTACCAAGGCAACACGCACGCCCATCAAGCGCATCGACACGTGCGAGCTCGTCGAGCAGGCCATCGACCACGGAACCACGGTGAGTTTTGATATTTCGAGCGTCACGACGCGTGGCGAAACCGAAGCAGCACGGATGACACTCCGTCCCTTTGCCATCAGGCAGCGCGATGGCATCTCGTATCTGCTGGGAACGGTCTACGACGCCCGAGGCGCCGATGACACGTTGCGTACCGTAGAGATTGGCCGAATGAGAAACGTCACCACACGTCTCCTCGACGGCAAGAAGCTCTTCGCCGCCCTAGACGAGGACGACGCCTCCTCCGCCGCATAAGACCCTCCGCCGCCCATTCGACTACCCGTACCGCCCATCCGATTCCGTATTAAAAAACCCGCCAGGCTGTTGTAAAAATGGACATCAGCGCTACTATAGTTCCACTTGCACTTTGTCCCAGTGCAGTGTTTCCAGCCATTTTTATACTGGGGGTAATGATATGAAGGACATCACCATCAGCCGCAGGAGCCTTCTGGTCTCCGCCGGCCTGCTCGCGCTCGCCCCGCTCGCCGGATGCGGCGGCAACTCTGGCTCCGGCTCTGCTGCCGCCGGTTCCGACTACACCATCGGCGTTCTGCAGCTCACCGAGCACTCCGCACTCGATGCCGCCAACGACGGCTTTGTCAAGGCCATCAAGGAGAGCGGCCTTAAGGTCAAGATCGACCAGAAGAACGCCCAGAACGACCAGTCCACGTGTAAGTCCATTGCCGACAAGTTTGTGGGCGACAACGTCAACCTGATTTATGCCATCGCCACGCCCGCCGCGCAGGCTGCCGCCGGCGCCACGGCCGATATCCCCATCGTGGGCTGCGCCATCACCGACTACGCCGCCTCCGGCCTGGTCCAGGACAACGACAAGCCCGGCACCAACGTCACGGGCGCTTCCGACCTCACCCCGGTCGCCGAGCAGCTCGAGATGATGCAGAAGGTCCTGCCCGACGTTAAAAAGGTCGGCCTGCTCTACTGCACCGCCGAGTCCAACTCCGACGTCCAGATCAAGGCCGCCAAGAAGGAGCTCGACAAGCTGGGCCTCGAGTACACTGACTTCACCGTCTCGAGCTCCAACGAGATTCAGTCCGTCGTCGAGTCTGCCGTGGGCAAGGTCGACGCGCTGTACTCCCCCACCGACAACACCATCGCCGCGGGTGCCTCGCAGGTCGGCCAGATCTGCAAGGAAAACAAGCTTCCCTTCGTGACTGGCGAGGAGGGTATGTGCATGGCCGGCGGCCTGTTTACCCTCTCCATCAACTATGAGGACCTGGGCTACGCCGCGGGCGAGATGGCCGTTAAGATCCTGAAGGGCGAGGCCAAGCCCGAGGATATGCCGATCAAGCACCTCTCGAGCAAGGACCTGGTCGTCGTCAAGAACGACGAAATGGCCGAGGCCCTGGGCATCGACCTTTCCGCCCTGGACGCGTAATGCCATACGCGGCATGCGTCTAGAGCCCGTGCTCGCGCTTTAGCCGCGTTATTCAATATCTGAGCCACAGGGGCGGGCGCTGTAGACCGGCGTCCGCCCTGCTTGTTTCAGGTAAAACAAAACGTCTGTCCGTAACTCTTCTATGCATTGTTACCGCTATTATGGTGAATCACGTGTCCACCCTATCCTAGGAGGTATGAAGCATGCTCATTGCATTGCAGGGCGCCGTTTCGCAGGGCGTCCTCTGGGGCATTATGGTGCTTGGCGTGTTTATCACGTTCCGCCTGCTCGACATTCCCGATATGACCTGCGACGGCAGCTTTGCCCTCGGCGGCTGCGTCTGCGCTGTGCTCATCGTCAATAACAACGTCGACCCGCTGTTCGCCGTGCTGGCCGGTATGTGCGCCGGCGCCATCGCGGGCGCCGTCACGGGCATTTTGACCACCGTCTTTGAGATTCCTGCGATCCTCGCCGGAATCCTCACCCAGATCAGCCTGTGGTCCATCAACCTGCGCATCATGGGCAAGTCCAATACGCCCATTCTTGCCAAAGGCACCGTGTTCTCGGCCGTCAGCAATATGACCGGTCTGCCGCAGTCCACCGTTGCCATCATCTTGGGCATCCTGCTCGCCGTGGCTATCGTTGCCATCCTGTATTGGTTCTTTGGCACCGAGATCGGCTCGGCGCTGCGAGCCACCGGCAACAACGAGTACATGATCCGCGCTCTGGGCGTCAACACCAACTCCACCAAGATGATCGCCCTCGTGCTCTCCAACGCCCTCATCGGCCTTTCGGGCGCGCTCATCTGCCAGAGCCAAAAGTATGCCGACATTGGTATGGGCACCGGTGCCATCGTTATCGGTCTTGCCGCCATTGTTATCGGCGAGGTGCTCGGCCGTCTGCTTCCCGGCGGCCTCACGCAGTTTAGCGTCCGTCTTGCCTCCGCCGTCTTTGGCTCCGTGGTGTACTTCCTTATCCGCGCCATCGTGCTGCAGTTGGGCATGGACGCCAACGACATGAAGCTGCTCTCCGCCGTGATCGTCGCCGTGGCCCTGTGCGTGCCCGTGGTTTGGGAGCGCTATAAGCTCCGCAGCTCCTACACGAAGGGGGATGAGGCAGATGCTTAAGCTCTCGCACGTCAAGAAGACCTTTAACAAGGGCACCGTCACCGAGAAGCGCGCGCTCACCGGCGTCGACCTCACCCTGAATGACGGCGACTTTGTAACCGTGATCGGCGGCAATGGCGCCGGCAAGTCCACGCTGCTCAACATGATCGCCGGCGTGTACCCGCTCGATTCGGGCGTTATTGAGCTCGACGGCACCGATATCTCGCGCCTGAGCGAGTCGCAGCGCGCCAAGTACCTGGGCCGCGTGTTTCAGGACCCCATGCGCGGTACCGCTGCCGACATGCAGATCGCCGAGAACCTGGCCCTCGCCAAGCGTCGCGGCCAGCGTCGCGGCCTTTCGTGGGGCGTTACCAAGGCCGAGAAGGACGAGTACGTTGAGCTGCTCAAGCGCCTGGACCTTGGTCTGGACACACGCCTCAACGCCAAGGTCGGCCTGCTCTCGGGCGGCCAGCGCCAGGCACTCACCCTGCTGATGGCCACGCTCACCAGGCCGCGCCTGCTGCTGCTCGACGAGCACACTGCGGCCCTCGACCCCAAGACGGCCTCTAAGGTGCTCAACCTGACCGAGGAGATCGTCGACGAGAACCACCTGACCACGCTCATGGTCACGCACAACATGAACGACGCCATCCGTCTGGGCAACCGTCTGATCATGATGCACGAGGGCCATGTGATCTACGACGTGGCGGGCGATGAGAAGAAGTCGCTCACCGTGGCCGACCTGCTGCAGAAATTCGAGGAGGTCTCGGGCGGCGAGCTCGCCAACGACCGCATGCTGCTAAGCTAAACCTACCAAAAAGGGACAGGTTTTTTTTGGCAGGTTTTATCTGCGCAAACGTCAAAACCGCCGCTAAGGGACAAGCGCCCTTGCGGCGGTTTTCGCATATTATGTCGATAATCCGATATTCAACCAGACATTCTGGCTAAGGACTAAGGAAACTGCCATGAAAAGACCTCTTCCCCGTCTTGCTTGACCGCCGCACTCCTTACCGGCGTGCTCGCCGGCGCCCCAGCTTACGCCACCGCGACCGCCCCATCTCAAGTTATCGGCCCGTCCGATGTGATCGGACGGGCTTTTTGGTGGGTATCATGGTTGAATGATCATTAGGAGGTTTTCCCTACATGGAATTGTTTGAGCCGATTCTTCATTTCTTTGAGCAACGGTGGGTCCACAACATCATCTGGGCCGGCATCTTGGCAATAGGCACGGCAATCGCCACCAAAGTCGTTTCCAAGACGCTGCGCCACCTACTCAACCGCGACGATAACCCGCTTCCAGCATCGAGCATCTTCATCAACATCGCTCGCGCCGTCATCTGGATGATCGGCGGCAGCTTTATCCTCGACAACTGCTTTGGCATTAACGCAAACGCGCTCGTCGCCGCTCTTGGCGTCGGCGGCATCGCCATCTCGCTCGGCTTTCAGGACACGCTGTCAAACCTTATCGGCGGCATGCAAGTGACCTTTATGGGCATCATCAAGCCCGGCGACAATATCGAGGTCGGCGGTGTGTCGGGCGTGGTCCAAGACATCACTTGGCGCCATACAACGATTGAGGATGCCTGTGGACAGACCATCATTGTGCCCAACTCCAACATCTCCAAGAACACGCTCGTGCATTTGATGCCCTTTGGACGCGTGGCCGTGCCCGTTGCCGTAAAGGACACGTCTAAGTGGGCTTCCCTTGACGCGCTGGCAGACGAGCTCACGAGCGCAACCAAAACGGCCGTCTCGCCCATCTCGGGCTTTGACAAAGAGCCCTACGTGCTCTTTAGCGAAATCGGCGACTTTGGCATCAAAGGAAAGATCATCTTTATCGTCAGCGACGACAGCACCACTTTCACCGCTGCCGACGCCTGCATCCGCGCTATCGCCCCCATCATCGCCTAAACCACCACAAAGGGGACGGGCACCTTTGTGGTGGTTTCGCATCGTGGTACCATGGTTCATATCGTTGTTTAAACGACTAAGGGAGTAGACACCATGGAAGAGGCCTATCGTCAAGCACGCAAGCGCGGCGAGCAAGGACGTCGACGCGCCATTAGTCAAAGCGAGCATCCGTACCTCACGGACCTCGATAGCTTGGTCGCCCAGCTCCCCTTAGGTCAGCGAGAGAGCGTCGGCCTAAGGGACATTCCGCTCGAAATGGTCGTCGGTACGGTTACTAAAGGCCGTCAGTCCGCCTTTTCATGCAACTTTATGCCCTTGCTGCCGTTTAGCACCGAGTTCGCCCGCAAGTGGTCCAACCTCTACGACATCCAGGTGACCGAGGGCTATCGCGATCCCGTCATCGTCACCGAGTTCATGCATCGGTTTTACGTCCAAGAGGGCAACAAGCGCGTCAGTGTCCTCAAATTCCTGGACGCCCCGACGGTTTCGGCCAAGGTCACCCGTCTCTACCCCGGCACATGGGATTCCGTCGAAAGCCGCCTGTACGGTGAGTTCTGCGCGTTTTGGCGCGTCTGCCCCCTATACGAGATCGAGTTCTCACGCGAGGGAAGCTACGAGACGCTCGCCAAGATGCTCGGTCAGGACCTTATCGAAAAATGGCCGCAGAAAAAGGTCGACTACCTGCGCCACACCTTCTTACTCTTTAAGCGCGCCTACCTTCGCGCGGGCGGCGACCACCTGGACATTACGCCCGCCGACGCCATGCTCGTCTACCTCAATGTGTACAACCAGGACCGCCTGCTGGATACACCGACGGATATCGTCGTAAACCGCCTGTGCAAGATCTGGCGCGAGCTGGTCATTGCCGGCAAAAATAACGAGGACAAGGTAGATCTTGTCGAAGCACCGAGCGTCGATGAGGAGGAGTCGCCCGCCAAGTCCACCTCCGGCGTGCTCAGCTTCTTTATGGGCAAGACCGTCTATTCGGCGGCCAACCCCCTGCGCATCGCCTTTATCCATGAGTTCCCCTGTGCGACGTCGAGCTGGGACAGCCTGCACGACCAAGGGCGTCAGTATCTCGATGAGCACTTTGGCGGTATCGTGCGCACCGAGGCGTTCGAGGACTGCCATGATCCGGACGCGTTCTACGCCGCCGTGGAAACGGCTGTCAAACATGGAGCAAACGTCATCTTCTCGACCTCGCACCGCCTGATGGAATACACGCTCAGGGCTGCCGTTGAGTATCCCCGGGTTCGGTTCCTCAACTGCTCTATCGGTCTTCCCCATCAAAGCGTCCGTTCGTACTTTGGCAAGATGTACGAGGCCAAGTTCCTCCTGGGCGCCCTTGCCGCCAGCATGGCGGACAACCACCGCATCGGTTACCACGCGTCGGTCTTTGCCTCGGGCGCACTCAGCGAAATCAATGCCTTTGCGATTGGCGCCTCGCTGCTCGACCCCCGTGCGCAAATTATCCTGACCTGGGGCGATGTGCCTGCCGGTGGCCTTGCCGAGGCCATGTGCCGCGAAGGCGTGAGCGTCATGACCGGCGCCGACATGTCAAAGTCGCTCGAAGATCCCACGGCCTACGGACTTCACCGCCTGATCGATGGCAAGGTTGCCGGCATTGCCATGCCGGTGTGGAACTGGGGCCGATATTACGAGCTTATCGTGCGAAGTCTGCTGCATGGCACCTGGGACGAGACCAGTGACGACAGCCGGGTCCGCGCCGTCAACTACTGGTATGGCATGAGCTCGGGCGTTATCGATATTCGCTACGCTCCGGGCCTGCCCTATCAGACGCGCAAGCTTGTTCAGCTACTCCGCAATGGCATCGTCGAGGGCTCCATCAATCCATTTGGCGGCGAGCTCCATAGCCAAGACGGCGTGGTGCAGATCGAGGGCTTTCCCCCACTGCCGAGCACTCAAATCGTCGAGATGGACTGGTTGGCCGACAACGTGGTGGGCACCATTCCGCAGCCCAACGATGAGCCGAAAGTCCCTGCCCTATGAAAATCCTTGCCATAGCCGATACCGAAGAACGATGCCTTTGGGAGTGCTTTCGCAAGGAACGCTTTGAGGGAGTCGACCTGATTTTGTCCGCTGGCGATCTGGACCCGGACTATCTTGAGTTTTTGGTCACGGTCATCAACAAACCGCTCATCTACGTGCGCGGCAATCACGATGACCGCTACGCACGTCATGCACCGGGCGGATGTATCTGCGTAGAAGACAGCGTGTACACGTACCGAGGGATTCGCATTGCGGGCCTTGGCGGGTCCATGCGTTATCGCGACGGCGCCAACATGTACACCGAACGCGAGATGTCCAAGCGCATGCGTAAGCTGTCGCGTAAGGTTAGGATGGTCGGCGGGTGCGACATTCTGCTTACCCATGCACCCGCCGCCGGTATGGGTGATCTGGACGATCTGCCGCATCGAGGGTTCGAGTGCTTTAACACAGCACTCGAATCCTGGAATCCCGACTACATGGTGCACGGGCATGTGCACCAAAGCTACGGTTGCGATTTTCAGCGCGAGCGTCAGCATGTGTGTGGAACGACGATCATCAACGCCTGCGGCTATACACAGTTTGAGCTCGACCAGACGCGCTACCCCATCCGTGGCTGGCAGGCAGCCTGGCTCAATTCGCAAACCATGCGCCGGGAGCTCAAACGCCACGAGGCAATCGAGTCCTCAACCGCTAGAACACCCTGGTAACCACCTCAAAGGGGACGCTGTCCCCTTTGAGGTGGTTTTGATGCGATAGCAAGAAACCCGGTCCTGCACAAGGCAGAACCGGGTTTCTTTAGCAATGCTTGCTTTGCTCAGGCAGTAACTAGCAGTTACTCAGCCAGGAAGTCACGCTGGACAGCGGGATCGACCTTGACGCCAGGGCCCATGGTGGAAGACACGGAGATGGACTTGACGTACTTGCCCTTAGCAGAAGAGGGCTTGACGCGCAGGATCTCGGTGTACAGGGCAGCGTAGTTCTCGACGAGCTGCTGCTCAGAGAAGGACTTCTTGCCCAGGGGCACGTGGCAGATGCCGTAGCGGTCGGCGCGGTACTCAACGCGGCCAGCCTTGAGCTCAGAGACCATCTTGGCGACGTCCATGGTCACGGTGCCGAGCTTGGGGTTCGGCATGAGGCCACGGGGACCAAGGATCTTACCGATGCGGCCAACCTTGGCCATCATGTTCGGCGTAGCGATAGCGGCGTCGAAGTTGATCTCGCCCTTCTGAATCTGGGCGACGAGCTCGTCGGAACCGATGATGTCGGCGCCGGCAGCCTCAGCCTCACGGGCCTTCTCGCCCTCGGCGAAGACGGCAACACGAACGGTCTTGCCGGTGCCGTGGGGCAGGGAGATGGAACCACGGATGTTCTGGTCAGCCTTACGAGTATCGATGCCCAGACGGAAGTGAGCCTCGACGGTCTCGTCGAACTTGGCGGTGTCGAGCTCCTTGATGAGCTTGGCAGCCTGAAGGGGGGTGTAGAGCGTGGCGCGGTCGATCTTCTCGGCAGCGGCGTTATAGCTCTTACCATGCTTAGCCATGTGCATTACCTCCTGTGGTTAAACGGGCGTGAGCCCTCCCACATCGTATCGTGTGCCCTATTGCACACATTTAACGGGCGCCCCGGTCGGAGCACCCGCCGTTACCATAAGAAATCGCTACTCAGCGATGGTGACGCCCATGGAACGGGCGGTACCGGCGATGATCTTCTTGGCGGCGTCAATGTCGTTGGCATTGAGGTCCGGCATCTTGATCTCGGCGATCTTGGTGAGCTGCTCCTGGGAGAGCTGACCAACCTTGTCAGCCTGGGGCTTAGCGGAACCAGACTTGAGGTTCAGCTCCTTCTTGATAAGGTGAGCCGCCGGCGGGGTCTTGGTGATGAAGGAGAAGGACTTGTCCTCGTAGACAGAGATCTCAACGGGGATGATGTCACCCTTCTTGTCCTGCGTCTCGGCGTTAAAGGCCTGGCAGAACTGCATGATGTTCACGCCAGCAGCGCCCAGGGCGGGGCCGACTGGAGGAGCGGGGTTTGCTGCACCAGCAGGAATCTGGAGCTTAATGACGTTGGCAACCTTCTTCTCAGCCATGGTCATTCCTTTCGAATCACGAGTGTGAAGTACTTGCTATATCGTAAGCACGCACGTGTTAGAAGCACTCCTGAGATGAGCAGTCACAGAAGAAGCACGCTCGCGCGAACGGACGAAAACTTAAGCGATGACAGCGACCTGGTTAAAGTCGAGCTCGACCGGCGTCTCGCGGCCAAAGATCATCAGCGTGACCTTGAGCTTGCCAGCCTCGGTGTTAACCTCGGAGACCTTGCCATCAAAGTCGGTAAGCGGGCCATCGGTGACGCGGACGGACGTACCGACCTCAATATCAACCGAGGTGCGCTTGGGCGAATCGCCCTTACCGGGACGACGAGTCATCTTGTTGTACTCGTCGCGGGAAAGCGGAGCGGGCTTGCCGTTGCCGCCTAGGAAACCGGTGACGCCAGGCGTGTTACGAACACACGTCCAAGCATCGTCATCCATCTCCATGCGGACCAGGACATAACCCGGGAAGATCTTGGAATCCTTGGTCTCACGCTTGCCACCCTCTTTAATCTCGGTGACGCGCTCCATAGGAATCTCGATATCAAAGATACGGTCCTGCATGCCCATAGTCTCGATGCGATGCTCGAGATCGGACTTAACGCGGTTCTCGTATCCAGAGTAAGTGTGAACGACGTACCAACGCTTAGACATGGTTTAGCCCCTCAATCCAGAGAACAGAGCAAGAGCCTCGCCAAAGCCAGCATCGAGCAGAGCGATGACGACGCCGACGACGATCAGAGAAGCGCAAACAACAACCGAGTAGTTCACGAGCTCCTTCTTATCGGGCCACGTGACACGCTTCATCTCGGACTTGACCGAAGCGAAATACTTCTTGGTGCGGGCGAAGAAACCAGGCTTCTCGTTCTTCTTGGACTTCGCAGCCTTCTCGTTCTTCTTGGCAACGGCCTTCTTGGCCTCAACCTTGGAGTTGGCGGCAGCTTTGTTGGCAGGTGCCGGCTGCTGAGCCTTCTTCTTGTTCTTCTTGTTGGCCATTTGGGTTACCTCCGCGCAATGCGCTTATACATGAGTAAACCGTAAGCCCCCAAGTGGGAGCTTACGGAATAATGACTGGCACGCCAGGAAGGACTCGAACCCTCAACACTCGGTTTTGGAGACCGATGCTCTACCAATTGAACTACTGGCGTATGTGACTAGAGACTAGCGAGTCTCTTTGTGCAGCGTGTGGTGACGGCACCAGGGGCAATACTTCTTGATCTCCATACGATCAGGCATGGTCGACTTGTTCTTGGTGGTCGTATAGTTGCGGCGCTTGCACTCAGTGCACGCAAGAGTAACTAGAGTACGCATGTATCCTGAACCTTTCATTTCCGCCCCGTACGGGCACGAGTTGTTACTTTATCAGCTCCACGTAAGTGCTGTCAATGAAAACCTCGAGTCAATTGGTTCTCGGTGGATCCATTCATATTTGGAACACATCAATGAAGCCATCGAGAGCTAATCGACGGTGCATCCAGGACCATTATCGATCCTCTCGACACCAGCAACGGCTCAATATCCATTGCAGAAAAGAACCCGGCACCCATATAAGTGCCGGGTTCTCTAAGTCAGCTATATCAAAGAGCTAATTTACTCAATGATCGTGGAGACGATGCCCGAACCGACGGTGTGGCCACCCTCGCGGATAGCGAAGCGCAGGCCCTCCTCCATGGCGATCGGGTGGATGAGGTCGCCCTCGATGGTGATGTGGTCACCAGGCATAGCCATCTCGGTGCCCTCGGGGAGCTTGACCGTACCGGTAACGTCGGTGGTACGGAAGTAGAACTGAGGACGATAACCATCGAAGAACGGGGTGTGACGGCCGCCCTCCTCCTTGGTCAGAACGTAGATCTCGCCGGTGAACTTGGTGTGCGGGGTAACCGAACCGGGCTTGCAGAGAACCTGGCCGCGCTCGATGTCCTCACGCTTGATGCCGCGGAGCAGCAGACCGACGTTGTCGCCAGCCTCGCAGAAGTCCATGGACTTACGGAACATCTCGATACCGGTAACGACGGTGTTCTGGGTATCCTTGATGCCGACGATCTCGACGGGTTCGTTGAGCTTGAGCTCACCGCGCTCGACACGGCCAGTAGCAACGGTACCACGGCCGGAGATGGTCATAACGTCCTCAACGGCCATCAGGAACGGGAGGTCGTTGTTACGAGCAGGCGTCGGGATGTACTCGTCGACGGCCTTCATGAGCTCGCGAATGGCGTCCATCCACTTGGCGTCGCCCTCGAGAGCGCCCAGAGCGGAGCCACGGATGACGGGGATGTCGTCGCCGGGGAAATCGTACTCGGAGAGGAGCTCACGGGTCTCCATCTCGACGAGGTCGATGAGCTCGTCATCGTCGACCATGTCGCACTTGTTCAGGAAGACGACGATGTAGGGAACGCCGACCTGACGGGCGAGCAGGATGTGCTCGCGGGTCTGAGCCATGGGGCCGTCGGTAGCAGCGATGACCAGGATAGCGCCGTCCATCTGAGCAGCGCCGGAGATCATGTTCTTGACGTAGTCAGCGTGGCCCGGGCAGTCAACGTGAGCGTAGTGACGGGCAGCGGTCTCGTACTCAACGTGGGAGACGGAAATCGTAATGCCGCGCTCGCGCTCCTCGGGAGCCTTGTCGATGTTCTCGAACGCAGTGAAGTCAGCCTTGCAGCCCTCGGTCTCGGAGAGAACCTTGGTGATGGCAGCGGTCAGCGTGGTCTTGCCGTGGTCGACGTGACCAATGGTGCCGATGTTAACATGCGGCTTAGTGCGCTCAAACTTCTCTTTGGCCATAAAGCCCTCCTCTTAACAGGTCGTCCCCGGACGGGACTTTGCCTTTATACCATAGTGGCCTCTCAACATACTATTGAGAAGCCACCGTGTTACCTATGGTAGCGGTGACTGGATTCGAACCAGTGACGCCACGGGTATGAACCGTGTGCTCTAACCAACTGAGCTACACCGCCGGATGGAGCCTGCAACCAGACTTGAACTGGTGACCTCTTCGTTACCAACGAAGTGCTCTACCGACTGAGCTATACAGGCACTTGACGGGTGGGAGCTATAGGATTCGAACCTATGTAGGCAGAGCCAACGGGTTTACAGCCCGTCCCCATTAACCACTCGGGCAAACTCCCAATCGTTCAAGTATCCGCAGGTCCTTTGGTCTTTTGGACCGCCGCCCCCGCGAAGCAAGAAGATAATACGATGCCACCTTGGGGGCTGTCAACGAAAACCTCTAGATACACGGTGCCGGGCGTATCTATATACCTTTGACCTGCGCTTTTGTTGAGTTTGAATATGAAGAGCGGTGGATTTGGTCGTTGTGGCGACGTTTCCCAAGGTAATACTTTGGTGTGGTGGAGTATTCTTATTGACTACGTCTCCATGACGGACCCATTCGCACCTATATATGTTGCAGACGATGGTTTTCGGCGGCTTCCTGATTCATCTCAATCTGTAACAGTAAGAACGGTTTTCCTCCCCTACCTGTTATAGATCGAGACATTTCAAAGTGGTCCCGGTCATTGTCTCAATCTGTAACATCTAGACCGATATTTCCCTTCTAACTGTTACAGATTGAGATAAATGGACGGACCCTCAACCTTC
>CABUUJ010000011.1 GCA_902494715.1 uncultured Collinsella sp. | reverse complement strand
CCTACAAATATCAGCTGTACTTTAATGCCCTGTTCTTTCCGGCGCAGGCTATTTTACTGAGCATTGGATTTGTCTATAAACCGCAGCTTTTGCGTCTGTCGAGCATTTGGGCGAACCCGCGTCAGCGTAGGCGCTTTGACCTTATTATTGTCGCCGTTATGGCACTGATCGTGGCCATCACCGGCGTGTGTGCCGCATTTATGGCAGGCCCCGGCATTCCCCTCATGAGCTTTATGTACGGCCTCAATTTTGAGCGCTACCGCACATTGGCGCTGCTGATGGTTGTCGCCGGCGGTGTAACCGCGGCCATCGACTTCATCTACGCCATCATCACGGTGTTGCGCCACGCTGGAGACGTCACCAAGATCTACCTGATCTGCTTCGCCGTGAGCGTGGTGCTCCCGGTGATCCTGATCAACCTGCTTGGCCTGATGGGCGCCGTGGTGAGCTACCTGGCCATCATGGCCCTACTCCTGGTGCTACTGATAATCGAGTACGCCCACATCCGCCAGCGCATAGAACGCGACCGCAACCCATACGGCGCCTAATTAGCTGCCCGGTCACCGGAATTTGCGATGGAATCACCCCGTCTGGGGTCTCGTTGCGGACAATATTCATCACGCAAAACTAAGTGAGTAGACTTTTACCGAATCTCCGACCACACCAACAGAGCACAAGTCTGTGACCTGCGGTTTTATTGAGGCAAATATGTTGGGTGCTCGGCATTTCCAAAAAAGTCTACTCACTTAGCCAGCGGGCAGCCAAATGATTATTTAATCCCCGTCCCAGAGAAATCAATTAGCGGGCAGAAGGGCAAAAGTAGTCAAAAAAGCCCCGTCCCAAATTAGCTACCCCTTGCACCGATTATTCGCCCGGGTTGATGTTCGCGTAGAACTCCGCCCCGTCGTCCAGGCGCAGGATGCCCACGCGACCGAACTCGGAGCCGGTGGCGGCAGCGCAGTCGATGTCGATGCGATCGGGCACACCGGCGGCATCCTCGCCGCCCAGGCGCACGATCTGCCCGCGGCCCGACTCCTCATCGAGCCCCGCAAGACCACCGACCTCGCAATAACGCCCGAGCGACACCGTTGGCGTGTGACCGCTCACCACGACCGGACCCTTGCCCTCGGCAGAAAGCAGCCCGGTCGGCACATCCCAATAGCCGTGACGAATCCACAGCAGGTCATCGGACGACTGCACTGCGAGCATCTGCTGCAGCAGCTCGCGATCAGCACCCACCGCTCCGACGCCATCGGCACAATCGACACCATGCTCAAGCAAAAACGCACGCGCCGCCTCGGTCTGAATGCCGGCGTGCACCAGCAGGTACGGCCGCTCGGCAGTCTCGACCACCGCGTAGAGCGGCAGCGCGGCTATCCATCGCACGAGCTCCTCGTATGCCTCAAATTCCATGTCGTTGAGCTGCTCGCGCGTCGTCCAGCCACCGTTGATATCCCAGGTCTCGGCATCGAGCGGATCCTGGCCAATGATGGCATCGAGCATGATCTGCTCGTGATTGCCCTTGAGCACGCGGGCGTTGGGCAGCGAGCGCACGAGCTTAATAACACCGACCGGATCGGGCCCGCGATCGATCATGTCGCCCAGCACGTACAGTGTGTCGTCGGACGTCAACGAGATCTTAGACAGGGCCTCGTCAAGCGCACGCACGTGCCCGTGAGCGTCAGATGTCACATAGATCGCCATGGTACGCCTCTCCTTGCATTGCGGCCGAAGCCCGGTGCCGCAACTAAAACTTCAAGTTGAACTTAAACGTTACCCATTGTACTCCGTTGCAATAAAGCTGGAAAGGGTTTCCGAGCAGAGGCAAAGACGGCAGCCGTCTATGACGATATCGCGCACGCCCGCAATCCAACCCCATAAACCCACCATCTTTGGGTACAAATAACCGCAGACAACTGACCGTGCCACGCCAACCACCCAGGAGCGGACACCATCTATGAACCAGATCCTTCTCTTTATCGGCCTCGTCATCATTTTGTGCCTGACCATCAAACCCGTCGGCAAAAAACTCCCCTTCCCCACCCTGCTCATCTTTATCGCGCTCGGCATGCTGTTGGGCGTCAACGGCCCGGCGCATATCGACTTTAGCGACTACGCGCTCACCGAAACCGTCTGCAGCACGGCGCTGCTGTTCATCATGTTCTACGGCGGCTTTAACACCAACATCGGCCGCGCCAAGCCCGTCGCCGTGCCCGCGGTGCTGCTGAGCACGCTCGGCGTCGTCATCACCGCAGGCATCACCGGCGTGTTCGCCCACTTCGTGCTGGGCTTCGACTGGATCGGCGGCCTGCTGCTGGGATCAGTCGTGGCATCCACCGACGCGGCCAGCGTCTTTAGCGTTCTGCGCGAGCACAGCCTGTCGCTGAAGGGCGGCACCGACTCGCTGCTCGAGGTCGAATCGGGCTCCAACGACCCCGTCGCCTACATGCTCACCGCCGTGCTCGCCACACTCGCGGCCGGCGGCGACATCAACATTCCCGCACTGCTGGCCAAGCAGATTATCCTGGGCGCGGGCCTGGGCCTTGCCATCGGCTGGGCGGCGGGCCGTCTGATTGAACGCGCACACGCAACGGCCGAGGGCGCGCAGACCATCTTCTTGTTCGCCGTGGCGATCGTCGCCTACGCGCTACCAAGCTATCTGGGCGGCAACGGCTTTTTGGCCGTATACCTGGCCGGCATTGTGCTGGGTGCGAGCGACATCACCGGCAAGGTCGAGATGGCGCACTTCTTTGACACCCTCACCGAGATGGCCGAGATGACGATCTTCTTCTTGCTCGGCCTGCTCGTCACGCCCGCACGCCTGCCGCAGATGCTGCTGCCGGGCCTGGCGCTCATGGCGTTTATGCTCTACGTGAGCCGTCCCATCGCCGTCGGCGTGCTCCTGGCGCCCTTTAAGACGAACCCCCGCCAGGTCGCGCTCGTAAGCTGGGCGGGCCTGCGCGGAGCAGCTTCGGTCGTGTTTAGCCTCTTTGCCGTGGTGGCCGGCGTTCCCGGCGGACACGACCTATTTGACCTGGTGTTTGTGATTGCCGTGTCGAGCATTGTGGTGCAGGGCTCGCTGCTGCCAGCGGTGGCGAAGAAGCTCGATATGATCGATGCGACCGGCGACGTGCGCCGCACCTTTAACGACTATCGCGACGAAGACGGCATGTCATTTGTAAAGCTCAAGGTGGGTGCTGGCCATCCGTTTGCCGAGCGCTCGCTCGCCGATATTGGCAGCGCGACGGACATGCTCGTGGTCCTGGTGCTGCGCGACGGGGCGCACCCGGTGCTGCCCAACGGCGATACCGTGATCCAGGAAGGCGATCTGCTGGTGATGGCCGCCCCAACGTTCGAAGAGCGTGCCGAGGTTACGCTGCGCGAGGTCACCGTAACCCCCCACGGTCGCCTGGCCGGCCAGCGTCTTCGCGATGTGCCGCAGGGCAAGCACCCCTTTATCGTGGTGATGCTCAAGCGCGACGGCCAAACGATCATCCCCGACGGCAACACCCTAATATACGCCGGCGACGAAGCCGTCATCGCCACGCTCGCGTCGTAGCGGGCAGGAGGTAGCTAATTTGCGACGAAGAGATCAAGCGCCTAGAAAGCCTCATGCCTTCGCTCGCAGATTTGGATTTGCCTGAGGAGTAAAGCACCCCTCCCCCATGTAACCATCCTGTAAATCATAGCGGCGCACTCGGGTTTTGCTGTGATGCGGTCGCGCCTAGCGCTCCACTGTGCTAAAGTATCCCGAACGTTCAAACGACTACGAGGGAGACTAGAAGATGGCACGTGTGCACAACTTCTCAGCTGGCCCGGCCGCGCTGCCTACAAGCGTGCTCGCCGAGATCGCCGACGAGATGATGGACTACCGCGGTTGCGGCATGTCCGTGCTCGAGATGAGCCATCGATCTAGCATGTACCAGCAGATTATCGACGACGCCGAGGCAACCCTGCGCCGTCTGCTGAGCATCCCGGACAACTACCGTGTCCTGTTTTTACAGGGCGGTGCCACGCTGCAGTTTGCGGGCATCCCCATGAACCTCATGCACCGCGGCCGCGCCGGCTACATCGTGACCGGCAACTTTGCCAACAAGGCATACAAAGAAGCCGCCAAGTACGGTGAGGCCGTGTTGCTCGCGAGCTCCGAGGACACCAACTTCGACCGAATCCCCGACATGGCCGACATCAATGCGCGCATTGCCGCCGAGGCCGCAGGCGACGGGCTCGACTACGTCTACATCTGCCAGAACAACACCATCTTTGGCACCATGTACCACGAGCTGCCCAGTTGTGGCGATGTGCCGCTGGTCGCCGATGTCTCGAGCTGCTTCCTGTCGCAGCCGCTCGACGTTGAGCGCTACGGGCTCATTTACGCCGGAGCGCAGAAAAACGCCGGCGCCGCGGGCGTGACCGTGGCCATCGTGCGCGACGACCTCATCGCAGATGGCCCCGCCTTTGCGCAGACGCCGCAGTACCTGGACCTTAAGACCCAGGCCGCCAAGGGTTCCATGCTCAACACGCCCAACACCTTTGGCATCTACGTGTGCGGCAAGGTGTTCCGTTGGGTTGAGCAGACCGGCGGACTTGCCGCCATGGCCGAGCGCAACTGGGCCAAGGCCAACCTGCTCTACGACCTGCTCGAGCACAGCGTGCTGTTCCATGGCACCACACAGGCCGACAGCCGCTCCATCGCCAACGTCACCTTCCGCACCGGCGACGCCGAACTCGACGCGGCCTTTGTCGCAGGCGCGGCAGAGCACCAGATTCAAAACGTCAAGGGCCATCGCCTGGTGGGCGGCATGCGCGCTAGCGTCTACAACGCCGTAACCATGGAAGATGTGCAGGCACTGGCCTCGTACATGAAGGACTTCGAAGCGCAGCTTAGTTTGAGCCCGCGATCTAACTAGCCCGCAACGCGCGGGCCGATCAGCCATCTCAGACCACCCTGTATAGATCAAAACCTGCTAAGGAGTTTTCCATGCGCAAGATTAAAACCATCGATGACATTACCAAGGACGGCAAGGTCGAGTTTGGTGAGGGCTACGAGTTTGTGAGCACCGCCGAAGAGGCCGACGCCATTCTGATGCGCTCGACCGACCTGCACGGCTACGAGCTGCCCGAGGGCATCCGCGCCATCGCCCGCTGCGGCGCCGGCGTCAACAACATCCCCGTCGAGGAGTACGCCAAGAAGGGCGTCGTCGTCTTTAACTCCCCCGGCGCCAACAGCAACGCCGTTAAGGAGCTCGTCCTAGGCATGCTGGTGCTCTCGAGCCGCGGCGTGGTGCAATCAATGAACTGGGTGCGTGACAACGCCGACGACCCCGAGATTCAGGTCGATGCCGAAAAGGCCAAGAAGGCCTTTGTGGGCCGCGAGCTCAAGGGCAAGCGCATCGGTGTCATCGGCCTGGGCAACGTGGGCTCCAAGGTCGCCAACGCCTGCGTCGATCTGGGCATGGACGTTTACGGCTACGACCCGTTCATTTCCGTCGAGCACGCGTGGGTGCTGAGCCGCGAGGTGCAGCGCGTGGGCACGCTCGAGGATCTCTGCCGCGGCTGCGACTACCTCACCGTGCACGTGCCCAGCAAGGCCGACACCATCGGCATGATCAGCACCGAACAGATTAACCTGCTGGCACCGGACGCCGTGCTCATCAACTACGCGCGCGAAACCATCATTGACGAGGACGCCGTCGACGCCGCCCTGCGCGAGGGCAAGCTCAGCTGGTTTAGCTGCGACTTCGCCACGCCCAAGACGGTCAAGATGCCCAATACGTTTATCACCACGCACTCGGGCGCCGGCACCGGCGAGGCCGAGGCCAACTGCGCCGACATGGCCATCAGCGAGCTCAAGGATTACCTGGAGAACGGCAACATCGCACACAGCGTCAACTACCCCGCCTGCAGCATGGGCAAGGCGCGCGCTGCAAGCCGCATTGCCTGCCTGCATGCCAACGTGCCCAACATGATCGGCCAGATCACGGCCATCCTGGCCAAGGACAACGCCAACGTGCAGCGTATGACCAACGAGTCCGCCGGCGAGAACGCCTACACCATGTTCGACACCGACGAACACCTAGACAGCAGCACCATCGAGGCGCTCAAGCAGATTCCGTCGATGTATCGCGTGCGCGTGATCAAGTAGCGCCGACTGACCTGACGGGCAGTTCCCCATGTGGCCTGCCCGTCGCTGACATTGAATGCCCGCGGGGGCGCCTTTCGCACGAGAGGCGCCCCCATTTTTGTGAGCGCTCCATTAAATGCACTGAGCCGCTTCTTGGCATACAATCTGTATGTTGACCTAACTATCTGTGAGGTGCCTATGGTTGACAAGGACTTTGCCTGGCGGCTTGCGCAGGAGCTTGTGCGAATCGACAGCTCAGACCCGGGCGCGTATGAGGACGAGATTGAGCGGCATATCAAAGCGTTGGTTGAGGAACAGTTGGCGCAGCTGAGCCATCCGGTACTCGATGCCGTGCAGATTGCAGAGCTCGAAGTACTCCCCGGGCGCCGCAACCTTATGGTCACCGTGCCGGGCCAAAGCGACGAGCCACGGCTCGTCTATATCTGCCATATGGATACCGTTACGCTGGGCGATGGCTGGGACGCGGACATTCCGCCGCTCGGAGCGATCGTGCGCAACGATAAACTCTATGGCCGCGGTGCCTGCGATATGAAGGGTGGCCTGGCCTGCGCCATTGCCGCATTGGTCCATACGCTCGAGCGCGTGACGGCAGAAGGCGAGCTGCCCCGCCGCGGCTTCTCACTCATTTGCTCGGTCGACGAGGAGGACTTTATGCGCGGCTCAGAGGCCGCGATCGATGCCGGCTGGGTCGGCTCGCGTGAATGGGTGCTGGACACCGAGCCCACCGACGGACAGATCCAGGTGGCGCACAAGGGGCGTACGTGGTTCGAGATTGAAATGGCTGGCGTGACGGCGCATGCGAGCCAGCCCTGGAAGGGCGCGGATGCCGTCGCCGCCATGGCCGAGGCCGTGTGTTCGCTCCGTCGCGCGTTTGTGGCGCTGCCCGCGCACGATGAGCTGGGGCCTTCGACCATCACGTTTGGCCAAATCGAGGGCGGATATCGCCCCTATGTCGTGCCAGACCATGCCAAGGTCTGGGTCGACATGCGCCTGACCCCGCCGACCGACACCGCGGCCGTGGTCCGGATGGTGGAGCAAGCCATCGCCGGCGCCGAAGCCGCGGTCCCCGGTTGCCATGGAAGCTATACCGTGACAGGCGACCGCCCCGCTATCGAGCGCGATCCGGCCTCTCCCCTTCTAGCAGCGCTCAAGCGTGCCGCCGATGACGTGACGGACGCAGACACGACCGTCGGCTTCTTTACCGGCTACACCGACACCGCCGTCATTGCCGGCAAGACGGGCAACCGCAATTGCATGAGCTACGGTCCCGGGTCGCTTGCGCTCGCGCACAAGCCCAACGAATATGTGCCCCACGCCGATATCGTTCGTTGTCAGCAGGTGCTAATCGCGCTCGCCGATAACGTGCTCTGGGACGCGAGCGGCCAAGTTGGGGCATAATAAGCCGCGAACAAACCGACTCGTGCGTTAGGACCGCCCATGAAAGCACTTCCGTTTCCCTGCATCCGCCCGGCTCAGGACCGCGTGCTCGAGGCGCTGCCTGCAATGGGCAGCATCCTGAGCGGCAACGATGCTCTGCGCGGAGCCCTTGCCGATGGCCTGATGCTCAAGGACCCGGGTGCGGCGTATTACGTGTACGAATGCTCGGGCGAGCCGGGACGCGTGACGGGTGTCGTGGCGATCTGCCCGACGAGTGTACTTGCGGGCGGCAAGGGCGATGCCAGCGCCGACGTGGCCGCCGCCGCGCGCGCGATCGCCGAGCTCAAGGTGCAGCCGCGCCCCGTGTCGCTCGCCTACGAGGCCTCGCCCGTCATGGATATCATCCTGGGCGCCGCCAAAGAGGGCGCGTCGCTCTACGCCGTTACCGACCCCGCGGGCATTACGCACCGCGCGTGGGAGGTCAAGCGCGAGGACGCCGTCGGGGCCATCCGCGCTATGCTCGACCAAGCACCGGAGCCGGCACTGGCCGACGACTCCGCCTACGCCGCTGCTCTGACCGGGGCGTCGCAGCTGCTGGCCGATGAGGCCCGTGCCGCCGGAACGTACACCGGCAAGGAGCCGTTCAACTTTACCGTTGCCGTGCTCTTCCCCGCCGCGCAGGTCAGCGGCGCCGCGCCGCAAGTTCCGACAGGTCTGCTCACGCACCAGGTCGCGCGGTTCTAGCAAGACCAGACCGCCCAGCACAAAAATCGGCAGCTCAACAAACAGGGGGCGGAGATGCAGCAGGTACATGCATCTCCGCCCCTTTTGCGTCGAGAAGTTATGCCGGCGACCCGTGCCGCCACGCTCGCGTTATCCGCGCTGCGGACCTGCAGTAGCCACAAGCGGTTCAAGCCCCAGCTCGCGCGCGTAATCCTCCTGCGTAAAGACTTCGACCAGCTCAAACGTGTCGGATTCGTCGTCAAACGCAAAGTGTAGCACCGAGCAGTTGCCCGGAACGCGATCGCGTTCATCGGCCGCCGCGCCCTTGGTATGGTCCATGAACTCCTTGATGGCCGAGCCGTGGCTCACCGCGAGCACGCACTCGTGGTCCGGACGCTGCATAAGCTCGGTCAGCGTCGCCACCATGCGCTCGCGCACCTGCATCTGCCCCTCGCCACCAAACTGGCGATAGAAGTCGCGCCACGGGCGCTCGGGCATAAGCATCACGCGCTCGGCCTCAAAGTCGCCAAAGAACCACTCGCGCAGACCGTCTAGGCGCTCGTAGGTAAAACCCGGCCACAGGTTGGCGATGGTCTGCTCGGTGCGGTGCAGCGTCGAGGTGTAGGCGTGGTCGGGCTCAATGCCGCGCGCACGCAAAAACATGCCGGCGCGCGCCGCCTGGTCGCAGCCCAACTGCGTGAGCGGCGAGTCACTCCAACCCTGAATAATGCGCTTAAGGTTGAATATCGTCTGTCCATGGCGAACCAGATACAGGTCTTTATTCATAGGGGTCCTTTCGTTCGTTACCAATCAAGGAGCGAAAACGCCCCGTCGCAATAGCCAAAATGAAGCACGGCACCGTTGTCGGGTAGCTCTCCCCTGCCAGTCACATACTCAAGAAACTCCTGGCAGGCTGAGCCGTGGGAAACCGCCAGCACGCAGTCGTGCTGCGGCCTGGCCATGATGCGGGACAGCGCCGCGACCATGCGCGACTGAAGCTGCACTTCCGACTCGCCGCCAAAGGCCACCGGATAATCGCCCCAGGGCTGCGGCGGCATATCGCGATTTGATGTACCCTCCAGCGAGCCAAAATGCCACTCACGCAGGTCATCGACCAGCTCAATGGAACGGCCCTCGCCAACGATAAGCTCGGCCGTATGCCGCGCCCGGCCCAACGGCGAGGAATACACATGATCAAAGGCCACGCCACGCGCCGCAAACGCCGTACGCGCCGTCAGCGCCTGCTCGCGCCCGCGCGCCGTAAGCGGCGAATCGTGCCAGCCCTGCAAAATGCTCTGCACATTGAGCTCAGTCTGCCCATGCCGCACCAAATACAGATCTGCCACACACCCTCCCCTCGTACCACCACAAAGGGGACAGGAGCCTTTGTGGTGATTTTGCCGCCGGATTGCACCGCAACGACGCACAACTACAGCAGCACGTCGGCAAGCGGACGCTTGGGTACGTGGTGCACCCGCGCCTCGTCGCGCCAATAATTGATGGAGCCGTCGGGGTTGGAATCGATCGCATCGATCACCTGTGTCTCGGCCGGAACGCCAAACGCCATGATCAGCTTGAGCTCATACTTGTCGTTATCGAGCCCCATGGCATCGATCGCGTGGGGCGTAAAGGCCTTGAACATGCAGGCTGCCACCTCGGGCGTGGCGCTGCGGGCGGCGAGCATCATCGTCTGCGCGGCAATGCCCGTGTCGACCTCGGTAATGGGAGCGGCTGGCTTGCCCGGAACGGCGCGCTCAGCAAGAATCGCGATGTAGCCGGTCGGGCGCTCGCCCTCATCGGGACCCGGCCAATCCTTGAGCGCACCGGCCCATGCAAGCTCGTCAAATACACGCGCGCAGTCCTCTGCACCGCTTACCACATGAAAACGCAGACGCTGAGCATTGGCACCACAGGGAGTCAGGTGCGCCAGCTCCGCCAGCTCAAGCAAAAGCTCACGCGGCACGCGCATGGACTCGTCAAAGCGACGGCACGTGCGGGCGCAGCGAACCAACGCATCAAACGCGTCCAAGCCGAGCTTTTCGCAACCCTGCTTTGCCATCGACTCAGCGCTTACCGGCGCTGCGGGAACTGCTTCGTTCATAGGGACCCCCAATTTCGGGCAATTGTTCTTAGGAAAATCTAACCTAAAACGTAGGCAATAACGAACAGGGCTGCAATGTTCTACACCTGTTGAATAGAAAATCGCGACGTGGGGAACAACGGAAACAATTCGGGGCCTTTGGGTTACGTTTCGCCCTCCCCGACCCATACGCCAGCGCCTTTAGGCGATACTGGTTGTAACGATCAAGGCTTACGCCGCACGGAAACGAGACATTATGGGCATCTTTAAGAACGATGACCAAAAATCGAGCCAGTTTGGATTTGACGAGAAAAGCATGGCGGGCAAAGCCGTCAAGGCCGTACGCTGGATTTACGCCATCACGGGCGTCTTGGCGCTCGTCGCCGGCATCGCACTGCTGTTTGCGCCCGCCAAGTCCCTCGTCTTCCTAACGACCGTCTTGGGCTTCTACTTTGTGATCACGGCCGCGATCAGGCTGTTTACCGCTGTTTTCGAGCCACTGCTGCCCACCGGCTGGCGCGTGACGAGCATCATCTCCAACCTACTCATTATCTTGGGCGGCGTCATAATCCTGCGCAACCAGGCCTTCTCGACCGCGACGCTCACCACGATGGTGGTTATCGTGGCCGGCTTTGGCTGGATCGTCGAAGGTGTCATGTCCATTCTGGAGTCCGAGCTTTCGTCCAACCGTGCCCTCGCCATCCTGAGCGGCGCGCTCTCCATCATCGCCGGCATGTTCGTGTTTATCTATCCGCTGTGGTCGGCCAAGATGCTCGTCATCTTTAGCGGCGCCGCACTGCTGGTGTTTGGCGTAACGCTGATTGTTCGCGCTATTCAATTTGGCAAACTGGTGCACTAGATGCCGCGAACGCTCTTTATTGATGCAGACGCCTGCCCGGTCACGCGCGAGTCGATTGACTGCGCGCGGCGGGCGGGCGTCGCCGTCGTTATCGCCGGCAACAGCACACAGAACTTGGAACGCCACATTCGCCGCGACGATCCGCGCGACGTCGAGCATGCGCGACGCGGATTTTGGGTCACGACGCTCGATGTGAGCGTGGGCGCCGACAGCGCCGACTTTGCCATTGTCGAACGCCTGCAGGCGGGCGACGTAGTCGTGACGCAGGACATTGGCTTGGCGAGCATGGTGCTCGGGCGCGATGCCGCCGCCATCGGCGTACGCGGGCGCGTCTACAATAAGGCGACCATCGACATGCAACTGTTTATTCGTCACGAGGAAAAGAAGGTGCGCCGCGCCGGGGGACGCACTCGCGGACCGGCGGCATTTACCAGCGAAGACCGGGCCCGCTTTAAACGCAACCTCACCGAGCTGCTGCACTAACCAAGGTAGATTTTTGGGACATGCCTAAAAATCTACCTTTTTGTTTTGGCAGCGGGGAATGCCCTGGTCACAGGGGTAGATCGTAAGACATGTCCCAATAATCTACTTAAAGGCCAACGGCGGATAGGATGAGGCCCCAGCCGGCACCGATGACGTACATCATGATCAGGAACAGGACGTTTTCGCGGGCGCTGCGGTTGGTGCGGAACAGCACCAGGTAGCCCACACCAGCAGAGATGAGCGTGCCGGCGAGCATCGGGGCCAGCTGCAGCGCGCCTTCCAGGTACAGTTGTGTGATGACGACGCTGGCCGAGCAGTTGGGAATCAGGCCGACAAGCGCCGAACCCAGGACGGCGAGCGTCTCGTTGCCGCGCAGGAACTGCTCGATTGCGGACTCGCCGAAGGTCTCGAGCACGGCGACCAGAATCAGCGTCACCAGAAAAATGAATACCGATACCTGCACGGTGTGCGAGATGGCGCTGCGAATAATCGACAGGAGGGGCGCGCCCTCGTGAGAGTGGGAGTGACCGTGGCCATCATGGTGTTCATGCTCGTCCTCATGACCGTGATCGTGGCCATGTCCGTGTTCGTGCTCGTCCTCGTCTTCATCGCAACCGCAATGGTCGCGCTCGCACAGCTCATGGATGTGATCGGCGCTCACGCCCGCCTCGGCCACCTCGTCGATGATGTCACCGCCGCTGTGGTCGTCATGCGCGCAGTTAACGTGCGCCGGATTGACAGTGGTCCCCAACACGGTACGACGAATCGCCGCATGCGCGCGGGCGTTGCGACGCAGACCGCGAATGGCGGCATCTACGATAAAGCCCGTGACCAGTGCGATCAGCGCTTTCGAAGCCAAAAGCATCGCCATAGTCTGCACGGGAACCTGCTCGGCAAGCAGCAGCGGCAGCATCTCGTCGGAGGTCGAAAGGAACACCGCCACCAACGTGCCCAAGGTCACGACACGACCGGCGTACAGCGTTGCCGCCATTGCCGAAAAGCCGCACTGCGGCACCATGCCCAGCAGCGAGCCAACCACGGGACCCGCGGCGCCGGCGCGCTTGATGGCCCCGTTAACGCGGTCGCCCGCGACGTGCTCCAAGGTCTCGAGGGCCAGATACGTCACCAACAAAAACGGCACCAGCGACAGCGTGTCCTTGCCGGCGTCGAGCAAAATATCAATCAGCAAATCCATGACGGATGGAACCTTTCGTGTCTTTCGGCAGCATTGTAAAAGTCCTAGCGGTCAACTAGGGTATTGTAGTTGTCCTAGGCGCTATGCCAATAGTTGCCCATGGCAAACTATCATCTCGCCATAACTCAATGCCACCGAGCCGCGCGACGCGGCCCGTCCAAGGAGCAGTCTATGAACGTTTCACAAGCACTCGAATACGAGCGCCAGCCGTTTATTCCCATGTTTATCTATGGCGATCACGGCGCCATGGAATCCGAACGTCAGAAAGGCGAAGAGGCCCTCAAGGTGCTCGAGACCGAGTACTTTACCGCCGAGGGCGACCCCGGCTTCGACTTTGCCACCGTGCGCGACCTTGCCGATCGCAACCGCGACCTGTGCGACCAGATTGGCGAGGCGCGCCTGCGCAACGTGACGCCCGCGACGCTTTCGCGCGGCCTGTACGACGCCGACACCTGCGCCGCCATCGGCAAGATGCAAAAGCGCACTGCCGCGTCCGTCATGCGCGAGATCCGCGGCGACCGCGACGCGCTCGGCGTCGCCTACGCTCGCAAGCCCATCCAAGGCACGGTGCTGGGCATCGACATCGAGACCACCGGTCGCGCGCCCGAGCGCGGCTACATCATCAACGTGGGCTGGGAAATCATGGAGCTCACCAGCGACGCCGTGCCGCATGACGCCGAGGCACACTACTGCGGCCTGCCCGACATCTATCGCGGCGAGGACGTGCCGCTGTCGAATATCCACCACATCACCTGGGACGACATCGACGGCAAAACGCCCTTCCGCGAGAACAAGGAACTGCAGAAGCAGCTGCTCAAGCTTATGAAGAAGTACCCGTACATGGCGCATAACGCCGCGTTCGAGGACAGCTGGTTCAAAATTCATCTGGACGGTTACGCCGAGGCACGCCGCGCCGGCAAGATCATCGTCATCGACTCGCGCCAGATCTGCCGCAGCCTGGATGCCGACGTCCGCTCGCTCCCCCGCGAATCCGCCCCCGCCGCGCTCGAGAACTGGGCGCGCCGCCGTGGAACCCTCGCCGCCGACGCCAACGAGCAGCATCTGGGCCTGGACGACACCGACCTCATGCTCCGCACCGTCCAAGCCGAGTTCAACCTCAAGAACCTATTCGCCAAGTAGAAACGCCTGCGACAAACCCCGGCGTAGATCACGAGCGGCCTCGCAGCGGGAAACCCCGCAGCGGGGCCGCCCTACGTTCCACAGATAGATCTGCCATCACAAATTCTGAACCCTCATTTTGAACGATTTTGGCCAATTCCCGACACGTAATTCGTTGTTGGATGGTGATGCATCACAATCAAATGTGCAGCAATTGAGTAGTTATATGCTATAGCTAAGCTGCGAAAACTTTTATTTAGGGCATACCAACTCATAATTGCGTCAAGCTTTTGGACAGCATTTGGTTAGACCTCTAAAACGACTTTTTCACTCAGCGCCATCAACACGGCATTAGCTGACACGATATATACCATGAGTATCGTATTGTCACATACCACTGCAAAAGCGGTCTACCAGGCCGTGCATTCGGTGTCTGCGAAAGGCATCGAGTCCTGTAACCCTGCCGCGATTTACGGATCATGTCCCACCGGAACGCTCCTTGACGCAGCCGCAGAATGGCTCACCAAACATGATGTTTCCCTCGGCGCAAATGATTCCCTCGAGGTGATGGTGTTTGATCGCAGGAATGCGCGCTATGCAATGAACTGTCAATGCCACGTTTCGTCAAAACGATTCTCGAACTCACGCTTTATAGAGCTTGAAGATGGCATCTTCATTGTTGGCGTTGAGCTTTGCGCACTTCAAGCCGCCACCTATCTCCCTTTTCGCGAACTGGTGGAGTACTACTTTGAATTGTGCAGCGCTTACTCCCTTGGAACCGGCTCTTCCACCTCTTATAACGAGCGTTTCGCGCTCACCTCGACCGAGAGGTTAAAGCAGTTCTTTAATTCCATTACCAGATGCGACGGTTTGGCCCTTGCCCGAAAGGCGATCCAATGTGTACGCGACGGATGCCGGTCTCCCATGGAAACGGCATTTGTCATGATGCTAACGCTGCCCAAAAGCGAAGGAGGGCTTGGTATTAAGGGAATTGAGACCGATTACGAGGTGCAGGTCACCGCCGCCGCAAAGAATCTCACGAGACGCAAAAAGTTCTTTATGGATGCGTATCTAAAGAAATCTCGCACAGACATTGAATACAACGGTTTTTATCATGACGCGGAAGAAGACCGCGCCATCGATGAGGAACGCAAGAATGCGCTTGCGTCCATGGGATACGGAATCATCACCGTCAGCCGTTATTCCTTTATGCATGCCAGCTCTTTCGTTAGGGTCATGGAAGCAATCCAGCGGAAAGAGGGCGTACGCCCCTCACGTCTACCAAAAGACTTTCAAATCATGCAAGAGGACCTGAGACAGTTTGTGCTCAGAAGGTTTATAGAAGAGAAAAGGCGAATTCAGAAGCAGCTTCGCCAGGATTCCGAAGAGCGCCAACGAATCGACCTCGAAAAAGCAACACTCGAAGGCATCACGCTGGATGACCCGACAATTAATGAAGTTACAGCAATCGATGACATGCAGACAGTCGAATCCGACAGCCCATCATTTGCCCAAACAAGCAGCCTCGCGCCCGAGGGCAGGATCTTCGGGGCCGGAAGCTAGACCGGCTAACAAGGTGGGTACCCTAGCGATGTGCAAAATTGCGAGTATTCAGCAGGGTCGGCCCTCCAGCACCCACAAGTTAATCCAAATGAGAAACAAAGACGCTATCGAACGGGAACGTTAGGCAACACTTGAGGAAGATCTTATCTGTTTACCGCCCTTGGATAACTCTTGAGCGGCTTTATTTGGCCCGAAATAGATAAACAGACCCCCTATAGTTGCAGAATACTCCAATTTTTGCACGGCGCGGGGGCACCCACCTCGGCATCGACTATCAAAACCGCTCAATCCGGAATCTCGTCCACTATTCCCCATCATTTTGTGCGATGAATTACTTAAACGTTATTGACATATGAACATACGCTCATATAATCGGAAGTAAGTTATTTGAGCGTATGTTCATATGAAAGGATATTGCAATGAGCATCCGCGTTGATGAAACGAAACCCGACACCGAGGCCACCGAGCCAGTGATCCCCACCACCTGCTCGCCCGAGGACCTTCCCGACGAGGAGCTTCTCTACGACCTCGCCGACCTGTTCAAGGTCTTCAGCGACACCACGCGCATCAAGATCCTTTACGCCCTCATGGGCCGCGAGCTCTGCGTGGCAGACATCGCCGAAGCGACCGAAACCTCGCAGTCCGCGGTGTCGCACCAGCTGCGCACACTCAAGCAGTCGCACCTGGTTAAATTCCGGCGCGACGGGCGCAATATCCTATACTCGCTCGCCGACGACCACGTCTACACCATGCTCAACCAGGGCATGAGCCATATCTGCGAATAGCAACCAACCACGGTACCAGCGCGGCCTGCACCCAAGCCGCAAAAACGGGAAAGGAACCCACCATGAAAAAGCAGTACAAGCTCGATGAGATCGATTGCGCCAACTGTGCGCGCGAGCTTCAGGACGAGCTGGCCAAGCTCGAGGGCGTCAAATCCGTGTCCGTCAACTTTATGACCCAGAAGCTGACGCTCGAGGCCGATGATGCTGAGTTCGACGAGGTGCTCAACCGCGTTGTTGAGTTTACGGCCGACGCCGAGCCGGACTGCGAGATCATTCTCTAGCCCAGGTTTACGCCAACCTGCAAGGCCGCGCTTGCCGCGGCCTTTGCTCGCGAAATTATATGAACGAGTGTTCATTCATTCAAATGGGAGGATACGAGTCATGGCCACCGCCGACCCCAAAAAGAAAAAGAAGAAGCGCAAGAAAAAAGAATCACTCGAGCATAAGCGCAACCGCATCCTGGTAGCGCTGGGCATTTTTGCCGTGGTGTACGCCCTCGATGAGCTCGGCACCCTCACTGCCGCATTCGGCACCCCGGGCGACATCTACGCCAGCTTTGTGCTGTTCCTCGTGCCGTTTTTGATTGCCGGCTACGACGTACTGCAAAAGGCATTCAATAACATCCGCCGCGGCAAGGCCTTCGACGAGAGCTTCCTCATGGCCGTCGCGACCATCGGCGCGTTTGCCATGGTGCTCTTCCCCGATACCGACCCGCACATGGCCGAAGGCGCCGCCGTCATGCTGTTCTACCAGGTCGGCGAGCTGTTTCAGGCGTACGCCGTGGGCAAGAGCCGCAAGTCGATCAGTGCCATGATGGACATCGCGCCCGACTACGCTAACGTCGAGCAGCCCGACGGCACACTCGAGCAGGTCTTCCCCGATGACATCGCCGTCGGCACCGTGATCGTGGTCAAGCCCGGTGAGCGCGTGCCTATCGACGGCGTCATCGTCGAAGGCGAAACCCAGCTCGACACCGCCGCACTCACGGGCGAGTCAGTTCCCCGCCCCGCCAAGTCCGGCGACGACATCATCAGCGGCTGCATCAACATGACGGGTCTCATCCACGTGCGCACCACCAAGCCATTTGGCGAGTCCACCGTCGCGCGCGTCCTGGAGCTCGTAGAAAACGCCAGCGAAAAGAAGGCGCGCACCGAGAACTTCATCACGCGCTTCGCCCGCGTCTACACGCCCGCCGTCACCGGCGCTGCCGCGGTGCTCGCGCTTGGCGGCGGCTTGGTCACCGGCGCCTGGTCCGACTGGATCCTGCGCGGCCTGACCTTCCTGGTCGTCAGCTGCCCGTGCGCGCTCGTGATCAGCGTGCCGCTCAGCTTCTTTGGCGGCATCGGCGGCGCATCCAAACTAGGCGTTCTCATCAAGGGTTCTAACTACCTCGAAACGCTCGCCGACGTGGACACCGTCGTCTTCGACAAGACCGGCACGCTCACCAACGGCACGTTTTCGGTCGTGGCGGTGCACCCCGAGTCTGGCTATACCGAGCAGTCGTTGCTCGAGGTCGCAGCCCTTGCGGAGTCGTTCTCCGATCACCCCATCGCGCAGTCCGTGCGCGCCGCCTACCATGGCGAGGTCGACCCCAAGCGCGTAAGCGACTCCACCAACGACGCGGGCCATGGCGTGACGGCAACCATCGACGGCAAGCACGTCGTCGTTGGCAATGCCAAGATGCTTGCTGCGGCCGGTATCGACGCTCCCAATTGCGAGGTTGTCGGCACAATCCTCCACGTGCTCGTTGACGGCGTGTACGCCGGCCACATCGTGATTGCAGACACCGTTAAGGCCGATGCCGAGCAGACGATCCGCGACCTGCACGCCGCCGGCGTCAAGCGCACCGTCATGCTCACGGGCGACCGCGAGGAAGTGGCTGCTGCGGTGGCCAAGCAGCTGGGGCTCGACGAGCTCCACGCGCAGCTGCTGCCGGGCGACAAGGTCGAGCGCGTCGAGGCATTGCTGGCAGCCGAATCGGGCAAGGGCAAGCTCGCCTTTGTCGGCGACGGCATCAACGATGCGCCCGTGCTCACCCGCGCGGACGTTGGCATTGCCATGGGCGCTATGGGTTCCGACGCCGCGATTGAGGCCGCCGACGTTGTGCTCATGGACGACAAGCCGTCCAACATTTCCCGCGCGATCCGCGTGGCACGAAAGACCATGGCGATTGTCTGGCAGAACATCATCTTTGCGCTGGGTATTAAGTTGCTGATTCTGGTGCTTGCGGCACTGGGCATCGCCAACATGTGGCTTGCCGTGTTCGGCGACGTAGGCGTGGCGATCATCGCCATCCTGAACGCCATGCGCGCGATGGGTGTCAAGAACCTGTAGCGTTCGTGGGCTGTCCGGCCGGGACCGGGCTTGGTTTTGAAAACGTCCTCGCGCATGAGGCCCGTCTTTCCTGCTCCTGCGGAGCAACGGAAAGACGGGTCTCGCGGAATGTTTTCAAAACCAAGCCCGGCCCCGACCTGCGTTGACACAGCTGGCGGTTCTTGGGCATCGCTTGCTGGTGGGGTTCCTTGTCTGAGTTGGACTTAGTTGGTGGGACCACTCGTCTCGGTCGCTGTCCCGCACCGTTCCGGCGCGGGAGGCGCGCCGCTGCGGGAGTGCTAGTCGGTCATTGTTGGCGCCGAAGCACCGTCCCGCCCCAGCATCGATCTTAGCTTCTCAAAGCTCTCCTCGCTCAGGCAGTGCTCCATGTGGCAGCCCTCTTGCGACGCGACCTCAGCCGAAACACCCGCATCCTCCAGCAGCCCCACGAAAAAGCAGTGACGCTCCCACATTTGACGAGCGACCTCCAGACCACGCTCCGTCAGATGAACATCTCGCTTGCCCATTTCGACGTAGCCGTTGTTCTCCAACGTCGCCATAGCTTTTGAAACGCTTGCCTTAGTTACGCCAAGGTACTCTGCAACATCAATCGAGCGCACGATGCCCTGACGTTGCGACAGAACGTAGATCGATTCGAGATAGTCTTCTCCGGATTCACGCAGGGCCATGGGCCGCCTTTCGCGATGATTGCTAGTTAGCCGTTGGATACTTTCCACGGCTTACTTTACCGCAAAAGTTGCCCATGTCTTACTACTTTGCCTAAAAGTTAGCCGTGTTTCACAAAACGAGCGGGACGAAAACAAAATGGGAACACGCCCCGCAAGGAGTGTCCCCAAGTGCCGGGTCGCAGCTACACGAGTCCAAAGTGCTTCGCGGCGTTGTAGATGCCGTCATCGTCTACGGCGGTCGTAACGTAGGTCGCTGCGGCCTTCACAGTCTCCTGCGCGTTGCCCATGGCCACACTAGTGCCCACGGCGGCAAACATCGACAGGTCGTTCTCGCCGTCGCCAAAGGCAATCGCCTCGCTCGCGTCGATGCCCAGGCGCTCCAGCGTCGCCGCCACGCCCAGGTCCTTGCCGCCGTTAGCGGGAATAATGTCACAGAACAGGTCGCACCAGCGCGTGGTGAGCGAATGCGACACGGCATCGGTCACGATATGCTCGTCGTCAGGGTCCACAAAGGCGCAGAACTGGTAGACCGGTGCGTCAAAGGCGTGCTCAAACGGCTCCTCGTGGTAGACGATTCCCGCGTTGCTGCCAGCCGTCACCACGCGCTCGGACAGGCGGTTCACAAACGAGTTCTCGCCCTGCATGCACAGCGAGTCGTAGCGCCCCTGCGCCACCTGGTCCACAATCACCGCGACGTCGTCCGAATCGATCGGGCAGCTGCGGTAAACCCCCTCGGCATCAAAGCAGTGCTGGCCCGAAAGCGTAATGTACGCATCCCAGCCCAGGTCGAACAGCCAGTCCGGCATCTGGTAGGTCGGACGGCCCGTGGCGATCACGCACGCGATCCCCTGCTCGTGAAAGCTGTCGAGCACCTGCTGCGCCGACGCCGGAATCCGGTGGGTCTTAAAGCTCAGCAGCGTGCCGTCGATATCGAAAAACGCGGCTTTGATCATTCTCGCCTACTCCTCGCCCTCGAGCTTTTCGCTCGCCTCGAGCCACGCCATCTCCAGCTCGTCCATGGCAGCGTGAGCCTCGTCGATCTTTGCCTGCTGCTCGCCGAGCGCCGTGTAGTTGGTGGGATCGACTTGGGCCATTGCTGCCTCGGCCTCCTCAACGCGGGTGCGCTGCGTCTCCATCTTGCGCTCGAGCGAACTCACCTCGCGGCGGAGCTTCTGGCGCTCGGCGTTGGACAGGCCGTTGGGCTGACCGCTCGACTTGGGCTTTTCGGCCGCAGCTGCCGCGGCACCGGTGTCGAACGTGCCGGTCTTGGCGCTCGGCGCGCCCACGGGCTCGCCCTCGGCGGTAGCGTTGCACAGGCGCAGGTACTGGTCCACGCCACCGGGCATATGCGTCAGGTGGCCGTCGAGCAGCGCCCACTGCTGGTCGGTCACGCGCTCCATCAAAAAGCGGTCGTGCGTCACCAGGATCAGCGTGCCGGGCCAGCCGTCCAGCAGGTCCTCGACAATCGCGAGCATGTCGGTATCCACGTCGTTGCCCGGCTCGTCCAGGATGAGCACGTTGGGCTCGTCCAGAATCGTCAGCAACAGCGACAGGCGACGGCGCTGACCGCCCGAAAGATCGCCGATGCGGCTCCAGAGCTGCTGCGTCGTAAAGCCCAGACGCTCGCAGAGCTTCTCGGGCGAAGTCTCCTTGCCGTCGATGACGTAGTACTTCTTATAGTTGCCGAGCACCTCGCGGATCGTGTCGCCCATGTAGGGCTTGAGCTCCTCGAGCTGCTGCGACAGCACGCCAAAGCGCACTGTCTGGCCAATCTTCACGCGGCCGCGCGTGGGTTCAATCTTGCCCTGGATCACGTCAAGCAGCGTCGACTTGCCAGCGCCATTCTCACCCAAAAGACCATAGCGGTCGCCCGCACCAATGAGCCAGGTCACATCGGAGAGCACCTGCTTGGGCGCGCCGCCGGCATCCGCATAGCCGGCGTCCACGTCGACCACGTCGATAACCTGCTTGCCTAGGCGGCTCACGGCGAGGCGCTTGAGCTCCAGCTCGTCACGCACGGGCGGCACGTCGGCGATCAGCTCGCGAGCGGCATCAACACGAAACTTGGGCTTGGTGGAACGCGCCTGGGCGCCGCGGCTCAGCCACGCGAGCTCCTTGCGCGCCATGTTGCGACGGCGCTCCTCGGTAACCGCGGCCATGCGGTCGCGCTCCACGCGCTGCAGGATATATGCGGAGTAACCGCCCTCGAAGGGATCGACCTGGCCGTCGTGGACCTCCCACATACTGGTGCAGACCTCGTCCAAGAACCAACGGTCATGCGTGACCACGAGCATGGCGCCCTGGCCACGCTGCCAGCGGGCCTTTAAGTGACGCGCGAGCCAGTTGATGGTGCGCATGTCCAGGTGGTTGGTGGGCTCGTCGAGCATGAGCACGTCGTAGTCGCCGATCAGCAGGCGCGCGAGGTCCACGCGACGGCGCTGGCCGCCCGAAAGCTCGCCCACCGTGCCCTCCCAGGGCACATCGCTAATAAGGCCGGCCAGAATCTGGCGCGTGCGGGGGCTCGACGCCCACTCGTACTCGGGCGTGTCGCCCACGACGGCATGATGCACGGTGTCGGTATCGACCAGGTTGTCCTTTTGGCCGAGCAGACCGATCGTGGTGCCGCGACGGTGCGTCACGCGCCCGTCATCGGGCTCCAGCGTGCCGGCGAGCACGCTCAGCAGCGTCGACTTGCCGTCGCCGTTTTTGCCGACAATACCAATACGGTCGCCCTCGCCCACGCCGAGCGTCACGCTATCGAAAATATGCTTGGTGGGAAACTCTAGGCTGACGGAATCGCATCCCAAAAGAATCGCCATATGCCCTGCTCCTTCGTAGAAATTCAACGTTGTCCATGATAGCAGCGAGCCCCACCCCAAACCACCACGAAGGCGCCTGTCCCCTTTGTGGCGGTCGTTTCGGTCGCAGAGCAAAAGGCGGGCCATCTCCCAAAAGAGATGACCCGTCTCTCCAATCAGTCCCGTGACAACCGTGGCCGCCGCGGGCCTCAAGCATGTCCCGGACTAGGAGAACATGCCGGTGAGGTAATCATTCAGCCGCTTATCCTTGGGCCGTTGGAAAATCTCGTCGGTCTCGTCGTACTCGACCATATCGCCCATGTAGAAGAACGCCGTGCGGTTGGACACACGCGACGCCTGCTCCATGTTGTGCGTCACGATGACGATGGCGCGGTCGGCCACAATCGACGACATGAGGTCCTCGATCGCCAACGTCGAGATGGGGTCGAGCGCCGAGCAGGGTTCGTCAAACAGGATCACATCGGGGTTGAGCGCCAGCGTGCGCGCGATGCACAGGCGCTGCTGCTGACCGCCCGAAAGCGCGTAGGCGCTCTTGTCGAGCTTGTCCTTGACCTCGTCCCACAGCGCTGCACCGCGCAGGCTCTCCTCGACCATACGATCAAGCTCGTCACGGTCGGTAATGCCGTGACGCTTGGGCGCAAACGTGATGTTGTCGCGAATGGACTTGCGGAAAGGGTTGGGCTGCTGGAACACCATGCCAATGGAGCGACGCAGCTCGTACGTGTTCTCGGTCCTGGTGTTCACATTGCGTCCGCGGTAGTTAATCTCGCCCTCCACGCGGCAGCCGCGAATCTCGCGGTTCATAAGGTTGAGGCTGCGCAAAAAGGTCGACTTACCGCAGCCCGAAGGCCCGATGAGTGCCGTGATCTCGCCCTTGTGAAACTCGAGCGACGTATTGTGCAGGGCATGGTGGTCGCCATAGTACACGTTGACGTCCTTAGTGGAGAGCACGACCTCGTCGCTCACGGCCTTGCCGCTCACGCGCACGCGCTTCTCGCTCTCCCCCACGCTCGACAAAAAGTCCTGGGTCTCGGACGATGCCGCTTCGGTTGCGGGCGTTACACCCATCTCGCTCATTCGGCCGTCATCCTCCTTGCCAGTTGCTTGCCCACGATACGGGCGACTACGTTAAACAGCAGCACGCAAATCATCAGCAGCGCCGCGGTGCCCCAGACGATCTGCTGGGCCTCGGGGCTGCCCTCGCCATAGATCTTGTAGATATGCACGGCGAGCGACTCGCCAGGGCGGAACACGTTCCAGGCACAGGTGGGGCTCGACAGGTTAAAGCTCAAGAAGTTCAGGCGAACCGGCGAGCTCATACCCGAGGTAAAGAGCAGTGCTGCGGCCTCGCCAAACACACGGCCGGCCGAAAGCACGATGCCGGTCACGATGGCGGGCATGGCCTCGGGAATCAGGATGTGCAGCGTGGCCTCCCAGCGGGTAAGGCCCATGGCCAGGCATGCATCGCGCTGGGCCTGTGGCACGTCCTCGAGCGCCTGCTGGATCACGCGCACCAGGATGGGGATATTGAACATGGTGAGCGCGACAGCGCCGGAGATGATGGAGTACTTCCAGCCCAGCTGCACCGAGAACACCAGAAAGCCGAACATGCCGACGACGATGGAAGGCAGCGAGGACAGCGTCTCGATGGCGGTGGAGGCGATGTCGCGGATGGGTCCGTCCGGCGCGTACTCAACCAAAAAGACCGCGCCACCCAGGCTGATGGGCACCGAGATGATCAGAGTGATCAGCAGCAGGTAGAACGAGTCGAACAGCTGGTAGAGCACGCCGCCCTGCGTTCCGTTGGCGCGCGACGGCTCTGTGAGAAAGCCCGGCTGGAACAGCGTCGAGATGCCCTCGAACAGGATATAGGCCACCATGGAGATGACGATGAGCATGACGATGGCGACGATCGCCGTCAACACGCCCGTGACGAAGCGGTCCTGCTTTTGGACGCGCCCGAGCCTCGCCTCGTCGATGTGGATACGCGTGCTAGCCACGAGCCTTCGCCCCCTTGCGGCCGATAAGGTGGATGATCAGGATGAAGATGAGGCTCATGCCCATCAGCAGCAGGCCGAGTGCCCACAGAACATCATCCTGGGCCGAGCCCTCGGCATAGACCGCCATGGACGTGGTGAGCGTGGTGGTGATAGTGGACGCCGGCGACAGCAGCGACATCGGCATGGCCTCGATGCCGCCGATAACAATGCGCACGGCGAGCGTCTCGCCAAAGGCGCGGGTCATACCCAGGATGACCGCAGTCATGAGCGACGGCATGGCGGACTTGAGCACCACGTGCCAGATGGTCTGCCAGCGGGTGTAGCCCAGCGCGAGCGAGCCCTGGCGATAGCTGTCGGGCACGGCGCGCAGGCCGTCGACCGAAAGCGTGGTCATGGTCGGCAGGATCATGACGGCCAGTACGATGGCACCGGGCAGGATACCCAAGCCCGTGCTCACGTGGAAAACGCTCTTCATAAGGCCGACGACAACGTGAAAGCCGATCAAGCCAAAGACGACCGAGGGAATACCGGTCAAAAGCTCAATAAGCGGCTGAAAGATCTTGGAGCCAAATTTTGGTTGGATCTCGACCGCAAAGATGGCAGAGCCGATGGCGATGGGCAACGCGATGAGCGTGGAGAGCACCATGACCGCAAACGAGGTGACGATCAGGGGCAGGGCGCCGGTGTAGGGCAGGCCGTTTTTAGCCGTGTTGGCCAGGTCCCACTTGGTGCCGGTGAAAAACTCGACGACCGAGACGCCGTCTTTGACAAAAGCCGAGAGGCCCTTTTGGGCGACCATAAAGATGAGCGCGGCAACGACAAGCGTCACGAGCGCTACGCACGCGCCCGTGACGCACAGGCCCACGTTCTCAAGGTCGCGCTTTGGCAGCTGTTTTGCCATTGCAAACCTTTCCGGGGGCGACTACTTATTTAGCGGAGACCTTGCCGCTGGCGTCCTTGACGACCTTCATGGCAGAGACGGGGATGAAGCCCTGCTCCTCGACGAGCTTGCCCTGGACGTCGTCGGAAAGCATGAACTCCAGGAAGGCCTTGGTAGCCTCGTCGGCGTCCTTTGCACAGTACATGTGCTCGGTCGCCCAGATCTTGAAGGAGCCGTCGGTGACATTCTTGCTCTTGGGCTCCACGCCCTCGACCTTGATGGCGTTGAACTTGGAGTCGTCGAAGTGCGAGAAGTCGAGGTAGGAGATGGCGTTGTCGGTGCTGCCCATCTGAGTCTGGACGTCGCCGGACTTGTCGAGCTCGGCGTCGCCCTTAAAGTCGACAGCCTCGTCGCCAAAGACGGCAGCCTCGAAGGTGGCGCGAGTACCGGAGCCGGCCTTGCGGTTGAGGACGACGATCTTGGCGTCGTCGCCGCCGACCTCCTTCCAGTTGGTGATCTGGCCGGAGAAGATGCCCTTGAGCTGCTCGAGGGACAGGTCGTCGACCGTCACGTTCTTGGAGACGACGGGGCCCATGCCCACGACGGCAACCTCGTGGTCGACGAGCTTCTTGACCTGGTCGGCCTCGAGTTTGGTCTCGGCGAAGACGTCGGAGTTGCCGATGGTGACGGTGCCGGCGGCAACAGCGGTCAGGCCCTTGCCCGAACCGTTACCCGAGCCGGAGACGGAGACGTCCGGGTTGGCATCCATGAACTTCTCGGCAGCGGCCTCGACGAGAGCCTGGAACGAGGAGGCGCCGTCGTAGGTCACCTCGCCGGAGACGGACTCGGCAGCAGCGGCGCTACCCTTGTCGGCGGCGTCGGATGCGCCGGAGCCGCCGCAACCAACGAGACCGAGACCGACGATGCTGGCAAGACCACCAGCGAGGCCGAGGAACTGACGACGAGAATAAGCCTGATCGAGCATGATCTTCCTTTCATACATGCGACTCGCGGGCACCCCGCCCGCTTTGCTGTTTGGAAAGATACGGCCCCGACCGGGCAGCGTCCGCGCCAACTACGGTTTCTTACGGGCATTTGATAGACCCTTACCGCAAGCGCAGCACGGCCTTTACAAACGAATAACAAACCCGCCACCAAGCATGACCCGCCTTTTACACCAATAAAAACAAAGTTGCGGTGAAATAGTTCCTGCTTGGCCATCAAATGGCCCATTCTAGGAACTATTCCACCGCAACTTAGATTGGGAAACCGCGAGACCTTAAAGCTCTAATTCATTCAAACGGAGGATCGCAACAATATAGATCTTGAGCGCCTGCTTGAGCTGGTCCTCGTTGGCGCACTCGTTGGGACCGTGCATCTGGCCGCCCCACTCGGGCAGCTCCAGGCCGGTCTCCTCGGGGCCAAACGAGACGGCGCGGGCAAAGTTGCGCGCGTACGTACCGCCGCCCATAGCAAAGGGCTCAGCATGCTTGCCCGTAAACTCGTTATAGGTATCAATAAGCGCCTTCACGGCCGGATCGTCGGCAGACACCGAGAACGGCACCTTAGCGCGACCCAGCTGACACGTCACGCCAAAACGGCCCACGAGCGGGTCGAGCTGCTCGCGGATGGTATCGGCACTCGTACTGTCGGGGAAGCGCACGTCGATGACCTGCTCAATATGGCCATCCGCCACGCGGATGACTCCAGCGTTGCAGGTAAGCGGGCCAAACGCCGGACTCGTCGCATCGATACCTAGGCCGCGGCCATAGGCATCCGCATGCACAAAGGCCAGGAACTTGACGAACTCGTGCTCGGCAGGCGTCAGCAGACGCTCGTCGCGTGCACCAAACGCGTCCTCGGCCTCGCGCAGATACGCCACGATCAGGCCGACGGCGTTGATCGTTCCCTCTGGCATCGAAGCGTGGCCGCCAATACCGTGGGCGAAAATCTGCGCATGCCCGTTATCAAGCGCCGTGATCTCCAGGCGGTCGGCGTTCTCAACGGGCGCCGGCAGCTCATCGGCGGCAATCGCGAGCTCGCAGATGGACTGCGACGGAATGGCGTTGCTCGCCTCGGCACCGCTCCAGGACACAATGCGCCCGCCGTCGATCTTGGGGCTCACAAACGTCGCCCCAAACTGGCCCTTCTCGGCATTGCAGACCGGGAACTCGGCATCGGGCGTAAACAAAAAGTTGGGGTCTGCGTGGTTCTCCAGATAATGGTGAACGTCGGACATGCCCACTTCCTCATCGCAGCCCAGCAGTGCGCGAAAGGTATAGCGCGGCACAATGCCGTGCTTGAGCAGGTAGGCACCGGCGTAGAGCGACAACACCGCCGGACCCTTGTCATCAATCACGCCACGGCCGAGCAGCCATCCCTCGCGACGCTCCATCGCAAACGGGTCGGTGTTCCAGCCGGGGCCGGCGGGCACCACGTCCACGTGGCAGATGGTCGCGAGCTGCTTGTCGCCGCGACCCGGGATATCGGCAATGCCCACATAGCCCTCGTCGTCGCTCGTCTGGTAGCCGAGCTTTTGCGCAATGCCGAGCGCGCAATCGAGCGCATCACGAACCGGGCGGCCAAACGGCGCGCTAGGCTCCGCATCGGCAGCAACGGCTACGGACGGATAACTCACCAGCTGCTCGATATCGGCGACGACATCCTCCCAGACCTCGTCGACATACTCGGTAACGCTCTGCTCCACCTGATTCATGGACTGCCTCCTTACCAATGAGCGACGGGTACGCCCGCCCCTCACATCAAGTGCTTATATAGCGAAAAGTTTAGCAAGCTCGGCCACCGAGTGCACCACTGCATCGGCACCCGCCGCCTCGTGCTCGCCCGGCGCCGCCGCGCCCGAATAGATACCGATGCACGGTACGCCCATTGCGTGCGCGCCCTCCACATCGTTGAAGCGATCGCCGATCATCACGGCATCGCACGCCGTCATACCGAGCTCTGCCAGGGCATCGCGGACCGAATCGGCCTTGGTCTCGCGCCCCTGCAGCGGATTCATGCCAGCCACCGCCTCAAACTGAGAAAGACCCAGCTCATGCACCATGTCGATACACTTCGCCTCCATGCGCGACGTCGCCACGGCCAAGCGCTTGCCCTGGGCGACCAACCCATCCAGCAGCTCGGGGATCCCGTCGAACACGGGATACTCCTCCGGTCCCAGCTCGTCAAAAAAGGCACGGTACTCGTCGGCCACCACAAGCGACTCCTCGCGGGAAAAGCCATAAAAGTCGTGAAAGCTCTTCCACAGGGGCGGCCCGATCATGCGGCGCAGGTCACCCATCTGCGCCTCCGAAAACCCGCGCGCGGCCAACGCCTTGCGCGTCGAGGTCATCACCGCCCGACCCGTATCGGCCACCGTGCCGTCAAAATCGAACAACACAATCGGCCGCTCGCATAGCTGTAATGCCGCCATCGGCATCCCTCTTCCCCAGTTGATGATTTCCACACCGTCACTTCAAACTGTTGACTATTCAACAATTGAACCTAGCAATGTAGAGCAACTCAACTATACTTGTCGCACTTTGCTCTAAGAAGGCGGCGCGCAAGCGCCCCAACGAAAGGTGCAATTATGTCTTTTGCCATCATAACCGACTCCACGTCGGACATCTCCCCCGCCCGCGCTCAAGAACTCGGCATTTACGTGATTCCGCTGCATGTGATTATCGAGGGCGAGGACCTGCTCGACCAGGTACAGATTACCGCCCAGGAGTACGTCGCGCGCATGGCCGGCTCCGAGCAGCTGCCGCACACCTCGCAGCCGAGTGCCGGCGAGTTCAAGGCACTCTTTGACCGCGTGCGCGCTGACGGGCACGACAGCGCGATCTTTATCTCGCTGTGCAGCGAATGGTCCGCCTGCTATTCCAACGCATGCCTGGTCGCCGAGACCCACGAGCTCGACGTGCGCTGCATCGATTCGCGCACTGGCTCGGGCGCCGAGGGCCTGCTGGTGGAGTACGCGCGGGCCATGCGCGAAGATGGCCGCAGCCTGGACGAGACCGAGGCGCAGATCCGCGCGACGCTGCCCGACGCCCACCTGCTGCTGATTCCCCGCACGCTCGAGAATCTCGTTAAGAACGGCCGCGCGCCCAAGCTCGCCGGCCAGCTCACGCAAATGCTCAACATTCGCCTGGCCGTTTCGCCGGAGTGGAAATCGGGCGAGATCAAGGCAATCAAAAAGGGTCGCGGCGCCAAGCGCATCGTCGCCAACACCATGGCAGATTGCCTCGCGTTTTTGGACGAGCACCCGGGCTCAAGCGTGCGCGTGCTCACGACCGGCGCCGCCGAGGAGCAGGAACTTGTCAACGAGGCGCTCGCGGGCCAGGACTACGTAGACGCCGGCACCGGCCCCATCGGCTGCACCATCGCCACCCATGTAGGCGTCGACGCCATCGCCATCAGCTACTGCCCCCGCTACCAGCCCATCCACTAGGGGCACCTTTACCACTCGTGGTGAAATAGGGACTGTTTTTGGCTTATCAGCCGCAAATCAATCCCTATTCCACCGCAACTTAGAAGCAGCTCATTTGGGACAGGGCTAAAAAGACCGGTGCGCAACGTTACGCACCGGTCTTTTTAGCTCCGTCCCATTTTAGCTACCCTACATCAGCCCGCTCAGGGCGATATCGACGGCCTCGTTGAGGTCGTCGGTAATGTGCACCAGCTCCGGATCGAGCGGGCTAATCATACCGGCGTCCATCACCGGGCCGTTGAGCCAGTCGAACAGGCCCTGCCAGTACTCGGTGCCCACCAAAACGAGTGGCATGCGCTTGACCTTGTGCGTCTGCACCAGCGTGAGCACCTCGAACATCTCGTCGAGCGTACCAAAGCCACCGGGAAACACGATGGCGCCCGAGCTGTATTTGACGAACATGGTCTTGCGCACAAAGAAGTAACGGAAGTCCATGCCGAGGTTCACGTATTTATTGAGCCCATGCTCGTGCGGCAATTCAATGCCCAGGCCAACTGACTTGCCGTTGACACTCGCCGCTCCCCTGTTGGCCGCTTCCATGATGCCGGGGCCGCCACCGGTGATGACCGCCACGCCGCGCTGGGCGATTTTGCGGCCGACCGTGCGCGCCGCCTTATAGAGCGGATCGGTCTTGGGCGTGCGGGCGCTGCCGAAGATGGTCACAGCGGGCCCGAGCTCGGCAAGTGCGCCAAAGCCATCGACAAACTCGGCCTGGATGCGCAGCACGCGCCAGGGGTCGGTGTGCAACCAGTCGGTCGAGTCCTCGGGCGCCAGCAGGTTGGCGTAGGTGTTGTCCTTGGGAATCATGGGGCCGCGCATGACCACGGGACCGCGTCGGTACGTCTCGTCGTAGGCAGGCTCGCCCTCGATATTCTCGTTCTTAATCATGGGTACTCCTATCGAGAAAAAGAAAAACGGGCGGGGTAGACGCCATGCGTCAAACACCCGCCCGAACATCAACTATTCGATATGGTACCCACGATGCATCAAGTGCTTGCAAGCTATCGGTCATCGGTCTCGCAGACGGTGTTAGCGAACGTGATGACCGGCCAGCGCTCGCCCCTTGCCGTTGCTAGCGCTCTGCAAGCGCCCGCGCCGCTCTTAGTAATCCACCGCCGCAGGACTGTTCATCCAGTCGCTCACAAACGCGCCGTAGCGGCCCTCGATAATGGCCTGACGGGCACGCTGCATAAGGTTGAGCAGGTAGTAAATGTTGTGCATCGACAGCAGAATACCGCCGAGCATCTCCTTCTGCGTGACCATGTGACGGATGAGCGCACGGCTGTAGCCGCCCGTGCACACCGGGCAGGTGCAGGTGGGGTCGATGGGGCCGTCGTCGTGCGCAAAGCGCGCGTTGCGGAAGTTAAGGCGACCTTCACTGGAGAACGCCGTACCCATGCGGCCGGTGCGCGTCGGCAGCACGCAGTCGAACATGTCGATGCCCACGCCAACGCCGCGCACGAGCGTGGTAGGGTTGCCGACGCCCATGAGGTAGCGCGGCTTGTGCTTAGGCATGTACTCGGAAACCAGCGGTGCCAGCGTCTCGAACATGGTCTCGTGGTCCTCGCCCACCGAGTAGCCGCCGATGCCGTAACCGGGGAAGTCGCCGCACTCCTCCAGATGGCGCAGAGAGCGCAGGCGCAGATCCAGATGCATGCCGCCCTGGACGATGCCAAAGAGCGCCTGGTCATCGCGGGTGTGAGCCTTGTAGCAGCGCTCGGCCCACATGCTCGACAGCTCCACCGCGCGCTCGACGTAGGCGCGCGTGGCGGGATAGCCCGGGCACTGGTCGAGCTGCATGCAGATATCGGAGCCGAGCTTCATGGCGATTTCCATGTTGTCCTCGGGCGTCCAGAACACATGGCGGCCGTCGTAGTCGTTGACGATAAAGCGCACGCCCTCGTCGGTGAGCTTGACGGCGTCGTTGTGGCTGAACACCTGGAAGCCGCCCGAATCGGTAAGAATGGGGCCGTGCCAGTTCATAAACTTGTGCAGGCCGCCCAGCTCGGCAATGGTGTCCTCGCCGGGACGCATGGACAGGTGATAGGTGTTGGCAAGCACGATCTGGGCGCCGAGCTGTTTGACGGTCTCGGTAGGAATACCCTTGACGTTTGCCTTGGTGCCCACGGGCATAAAGATTGGCGTCTCGATATCGCCGTGCGGGGTGTGCAGTACGCCGGCACGCGCGTGCGTCGTCGGGTCCTCGGCGATCAGGTCGAATTTAAAAAGGCTCTGGTCCATAAACTGGAACTCCTTGGTTGCGGTTCATACGCAAACCATTATACGGGCAACCCGCAAGGAGCACCGACTCGACAGAAACTAGTGCATTAGGATCAGGTTCCCGAGCTAGTCGTTGGGGACGTTCTTAAACGACTGGTCGTTGGGGACGGTCTTCAGCGCCACCTTGCAAAGGAGTGTCCCAATCTGCCGGCACTTAGGGACTGTCCCCAAGTGCCGGCAAGAGTGTCCCTTTCAACTAGTCATTTAAGAACGTCCCCAACGACTACATCCAACAGCCAAGGGAACGCCGATGCTTTGTCAACGACAGACACTATGACCCAATCCGAGGGCACTAAAAAGACAGGAGCCCCCGCTCGTGACCGCGGGTCGGGGCTGCGACAATGATGTTGAAGTGCCATAGGCGCAGCCGCGCCGCAACGAGGTTGGGAGGCTCCCATGCCAAAGTATTCTACCGCGTTCGGGATGGACGTCCACCTGAGGTCGACCACCGTCTGCGCCCTCGACGCGGACACCGGCGAGGCCGTGACGAGGAGGTTCCCCGGCAACCCCTGGGGCGAGATCGCCGGGTGGATGGATGGGTTCCCCGGGCCGTCGCTCGCGGCCTACGAGAGCGGCTACCTCGGCTTCGCCCCGCAAAGGGAGCTCGCCGGGCTCGGCGTCGAGTGCGTCGTCGCCGCGGTCTCGAAGATCCCCAGGTCGGCCGCCGACTCGGCCTCCAAGAACGACAGGAACGACGCCGCCAGGATGGCCAAGGCGATACTCGCCCACGACATCTCCCCCGTATGGGTCCCCTCCCCCGAGGTCGAAGGCATCAGGGACCTCGCCGGCGCCTACGACGGGGCGACCGCGCGCCTGGCGACCGCCAGGCAGCGGCTGCTCGCCTTCCTCGCAAGGCGGGGGTTCGTCTACGGCGGCACCACGCCCGCCGGCAACCCGAGGAAGTACTGGACCTACGACTTCCTGAGGTGGCTCGACAAGGTCAGGCCGGAGGACGATGGCGGGGTTCGGGCGCTCGCCGCCCTGAGGAACGAGGTCGAGGCCGCGGCGGAGGCCCGGGCGGACCTGCTCTCCGAGTACAGGGCCGCCGCGGATGCCAGCCCGATCGCCGCGGAGGTGGCCGCCCTCCAGTCGATCAAGGGCTGCGCCTTCGCGCTGGCCGCGGCCTTCTCGGCCGAGGTCGGCGACTTCACGAGGTTCCGTTCCGGAAGGCAGGTCACGGCCTATTTCGGCCTCGCGCCGAGTCAGAGGTCGAGTGGCGGCTCCGTGCGGCTCGGAGGCATCAGCGGCGCGGGCAACGCGCTCGTGAGGAAGCTGGCCGTTGAGGGCTCATGGTGCTACGCCGCGGCACGGCACCAGCCGAAGCTCATGCCGAGGGACACGGGCGTGCCCCTCGAGATAAGGATGCACGGGAGGAAGGGGTCCGAGCGGCTCCTGCGGCGGCGCGAGGAGATGCTCGCCCGCGGCGTGCCCGCGGCGAAGGCCAACGCGGCCACCGCGGCCGAGCTCGTGAGGTGGCTCTGGGCCCTCGGCATGATGTGCCGGGAGGGCGCGGAATAGACACAGCCCCCGTCCCGGCGAGCCGGGCGGCCTTCGGGGATACCCCCTATTTCGCTGTGCGCGCGGAGCCCTCCGCATGCGCCTCGACAGACTTGGGGAACCCCGCCGAAGGAATGGAGTGCGGGCCGACAGAACGGTATCCGCGGATATGAGACTGAGCCGAAGGCGTCGACGACATGCCGGGGGCGGACCGGGACGGGTTCAACGGCAGGCCCCGCCGACCGATTGCAAGCGGTCGGCGGGGCCATTGTGGCTCTTGACAGCGGATTGGGTCATATGAGCGAAAGCCCGCCAGAGCGAGCAAGGTGCCTTGAAACAAGGCGGCATTGACCTTCTGGTCATGCCGCCGAAGTTGAAAGGCAGATTGCCGCTCTGGTGGGTTTGCAGCGTCAAGTGGTTACGCGGTTCGTAGAACCGCGTAACTTAAAGAATGAGCATGGCATCGCCGAAGCTGAAGAAGCGGTAACGTTCTTCGATAGCAGCGGCGTAGGCATCCATGATCTGGTCGCGGGTGGCAAGTGCGCTCACGAGCATCATGAGCGTGGAGCGCGGCACGTGGAAGTTGGTGATCAGCGCGTCGACCACGTGATAGGTCGAGCCGGGCATGAGGTAGAGCTGCGTCGTGGCGTTCTCGCGCACCACGATGTCACCGCGGCCGAGCGTGTCGGCGCCGTCCTCACGGCCCTCAAAATAGCGCGCCGTCACAGCCGGATCGGACACCGGCGCCTCCGCATCGAACGCACTCTCGAGCGAGCGCACTGCGGTGGTGCCGACGGCGATCACACGATGCCCCTCGGCCTTCGCCTTATGCACGGCGTCGACAACCTCCTGCGACACGTGGTAGCGCTCGGTGTGCATGACGTGCTGCGTAGGGTCGTCCTCCTCCACCAAGCGGAAGGTGTCGATGCCCACCTCGAGCTCGACGGCGGCAAACTTCGCACCCTTGGCCTCGATAGCGGCCATGAGCTCGGGGGTAAAGTGCAGACCCGCCGTAGGAGCGGCAGCCGAGTGCTCCTCCTTCATGGCGTAGACGGTCTGGTACTTCTCGGGATCTCCCTCGTAATCGGTAATGTAGGGCGGCAGCGGCACGTGACCGGCGGCGTGAATGGCCTCGTCGAGCGTGCGCTGCTCGCCGGCGGCATTGCAACCGGCCGGCTCAAAGCGCACCAGACGGCCACCGCGGCTATCGGTGACAAAGTCGATGACCTCAGCCGTCAGCACCACGGGAGCCCCCTCGGGCGCATGGGCGCCACCGGCGCGATACTCAATCTGAGCACCGGGCTTCAGGCGCTTACCCGGCTTGACCAGGCACTCCCAAACGTGACCCAGCGGGTCAACATCTTCGCGGCGCTTGAGCAGCAGCGTCTCGACCACGCCACCCGAGCCGGCTTTGCGACCGATCAGGCGGGCCGGCATCACGCGCGTCTTGTTGATGACGAGCACATCGCCTGGCTCGATATAGTCGATGATATCGCGGAAGATACGGTGCTCAACGGTACCGCCGTGCTCCAGCGGCGTTCCCGCCTGGGAGCCCTTGCGATCCACCACCAGCAGACGGCAGGAGTCACGCGGCTCGGCAGGCGCCTGGGCGATCAGTTCCTCAGGAAGGTTGTAGTCAAAATCATCGGTACGCATAGACACGTCGGATACTCCTTATATAGCTAAAGTCCGCTCTACATCCTAGCAGGCTGACGTCCCAAATGAACTACTTTTTGGACGCTTTGCGCTCGTCGCGGATGCGGGCGCGGTCCATGGCCGCCTCGACGGCCGAGAACCGGCAGCCGCAGTAATTCTGTCGATACATGCCAAGCTCGCGCGAACGACGCGTGGCCTCGGGGTAATACGGGCGAAAATCGCGAATGACCGGGACGAGCCCATGTGCCGCCGCCAAGCGCTCAAGCACGTCATTGCAGGTTTCGAACAACTGATACGGCGAGACGGCGAGCGTCGTGCCCACAAACTCAAACCCACGCTCCTGGGCCACACGGCATGCCTCGGCCAGGCGCAGGGCATAGCACGCGCGACAGCGACGAGGTCGATCGGCGCCCAGCGGGGCCACGCCGGCCTCCCAGCGCTCGCGGTCCTCTCCCGCCTCGATAAGCTCGATATCGCCATCGGCACACCACCGGCGCAGCTCGTCCAAGCGCCGCTGCCATTCATCGCGCGGCTGGATATTGGGATTGGTCCAGCAGATTGTGGGCTCAAACCCTTCCTCGCGCAGCAGGCGAACCGGCTCCAGCGAGCACGGCGCGCAGCAAGCATGCAGCAGCAACGGCTTCATGGACATCTCCTCTCCCACAATGATTTTTTAATCCCCGTCCCAGAAAAATCATCTCAAAAGACTACCTCGCGAAAAAGCGCACGCCAAAGGACGTGTCCTCGCAGGCGACAATGCGGCGGTCGCGCAGGATGGTCCGCACGTAATACCAATCGCCCACACAGCCCGACAAGTGCAGACCAGCCGCCAAATAGCACAGTAGCGGATAGCCCGAGAACGCAAGCCCCAGGGCAAACGCTGTCGTCACAACAACCGTCGGCGCCAGGCAAACCGCCACGTACCGCCGGCGCGAATACACGACGCCCTCGGCGCAGGCATAGATCATCGCCGTCTCGCGATTCGCCCCAAAGGTCACCTTCGCGCCCGCAGGCGCCAGCAGCTTAAATAACACACCGTGCACCAGCTCGTGCACGGCAAATGACGCCGCCGAAACCGCAGCCAAGCCGACAAGCCAGCCCAAGACGGCCATCCAGCCGCCCGCGTCAGCCGTATCCAAGTCCGCAGGTCCGCCCAGCAGCATAAACACCGGCACCAGACATACGGCAAATGCGCCGAGCACGGCCATCCCCCACACAAAGCAGGCGTGCAGAAAATCCTCGTCCTCAAACGCATGTATGTTGGAAATCTCATTCATAGCATCTTAGGATAGCGCCCCTGCCACGTACCCGTCCGCATGTGCGATAATGTCGAACGATATGCACGAATTGACCACCGCGTCGCCAGGCCTTGCGCCCGGCTGCGCTCTCACCATATGCGAAGGAGTCCCATGGCATCCAAATACTCCATGAACGACCGTCCCAGCTGGCCTCGCCGCGCCATCGTTACCGCCGGCGAGCCCTACGGCAACAAGGGCCTTCACTTTGGCCACGTTGGTGGCGTCTTTGTCCCGGCCGACTTCTTCGCCCGCTTCCTGCGCGACCGTCTGGGCCGCGAGAACGTCATCTTCACCTCGGGCACCGACTGCTACGGCTCGCCCATCATGGAGAGCTATCGCAAGCTCAAGGAGAACGAAGGCTACGACAAGTCCATTAGCGAGTACGTCGAGTCCAATCACTCCCGCCAGGCCGCGACCCTCAACAACTACAACATCAGCTGCGACATCTACGGCGGCTCGGGCCTTGAGCCGGCCGCGCAGATTCACAACGAGGTTACCGCCGAGATTATCGAGCGCCTGCACGAGCAGGGCACCATCTCCAAGCGCTCCACGCTGCAGTTCTACGACGCCAAGGCCGGCACGTTCCTCAACGGCCGCCAAGTGATCGGCCGCTGCCCCATCCAGGGCTGCAAGTCCGAGAAGGCCTATGCCGACGAGTGCGACCTGGGTCACCAGTTTGAGCCCGAGGAGCTCATCGCGCCCAAGAGCCAGCTCACCGGCGAGGTGCCCGAGCTGCGCCCGGTCGACAACCTCTACTTCGACCTGCCGGCCTACCTCGACTTTATGAAGACCTACACCGCCAAGCTCGCCCAGAACCCGCAGGTCCGCTCCGTGGTCTCCAAGACCATGGAGGAGTGGCTGCTGCCGGCACAGCTCTACATCCAGAACAAGTTCCGCGAGGCCTTCGACGCCGTCGAGGATCAACTGCCCGAGCACACCGTGCTGGAGCCCGAGGGCAACAAGAGCAGCTTTACCGTCACCTTCCCCAGTTGGAAGGAGCGCGACGACGCCCACGCAGTGCTCGCTAACGGCGGCGTGCGCTTCCGCAGCGGCAAGGCGCTCGTGCCCTTCCGCATCACCGGTAACATCGACTGGGGCGTTCCGGTGCCCGAGGTCGACGGCGTGAACGACGTCACCTGCTGGTGCTGGCCCGAGAGCCTGTGGGCGCCCATCAGCTACACCCGCACCGTGCTCGCACGCGATGCCAAAGCCGCCGGCGTAACTGAGGGTGTCGCCGCCCAGGACGCCGCCCTCATGGGCGAGCCCGCTGCCGATTCCACGCAGGTACCCGCACCCACCTACCAGCACAGTTCGCTCGACTGGCACGACTGGTGGTGCTCGGACGACGCGCAGATCTACCAGTTCATCGGCCAGGACAACATCTACTTCTACTGCATCGCGCAGACCGCCATGTGGGAGGCCCTGGGCTGGAACCTCACGCAGAGTACCGTCAGCGCCTGCTACCACCTGCTCTACATGGGCAAAAAGGCCAGCTCGTCCTCGCAGACGCCTCCCCCGCCGGCAGACGACCTGCTCAACCACTACACCTGCGAGCAGATGCGCGCGCATTGGCTGTCGCTCGGCCTATCCGAGAAGCCGGTGAGCTTTAGCCCCAAGGCATACGACACGCGCATGACCGGCAAGGACAAGGACGGCAACGAGGTGCGCGCCTGCGACGACAAGCGCGTCATCGATCCGGCCCTTAAGGAGAGCGCGCTATTGACCGGAGTGTTCAACCGCCTAGCCCGCAGCTGCTTCTACGGCGTCGCCGTCAAGGAGGGCGACGAGAGCCCCTATCGCAACGGCTGCATTCCCGCCGGTGCCGCCTCTGCCGCCGTGGTCGAGGCTGCCGAGCAGGCCGCCCTTGCCTTTGAACAGGCCATGTACAAGTTCGAGACGCACCGCGCGCTCGCCGTGTGCGACGACTACCTGCGCGCCGCCAACAAGCGTTGGAGCGATGCCTCCAAGGCCGCCAACAAGCTCGAGGGCGAGCCGGCCAACGCCGCCATGAAGCAGGCCCTGGTCGACGCCTTCACCGAGCTGCGCGTGGCGACCGTTCTGATGCACGGCATCGTCCCGGCCGGCTGCGAGCTCATCTGCGAGTACTTCGACGTCGACCCGGTCGCCTTCTTTAGCTGGGACAACATCTTTGCCTCCACGGACGAGTTTGTGGAGAGCCTGGGCGAGAAGCCCGGCGAGCACCGCGTTAAGCCGCTGCCCCCGCGCTTCGACTTCTTTAGCAAGCACGAGAGCCAGTACTAAAGCACGCCAGCAGCAGCGTACCCGGAAAGTAGTCAAATTGGGACGGGAAGGAAAGACGGATGTCCAAGCCGCGTCGTCGTAAGCAGAAAAAGCAGGTTAAGCCCGAGCTCAAGCTCAGGCAGTTTGCCGCCACCGAGCTTTCCGACCGGCTTGCCGCCCAACACTCCGCCGCCGACCTGCCGCGCTTTATGGTCGACACGGTTGCCGGCGCCCATACGCCTGCCGATGCCGAGCTCGTGATTGAGGGCTTTGGCGCCGCAGCCACGCGCCCGGTCACGCTGCGCGCCAACACGCTCAAGGCGACCGCCGAAGACGTCGCCGCCGCGCTCGACGCAGCCGACATCGCCCACCGCCCCGTTGCCTGGTACCCGGATGCCTTCATCCTGCCCGAAGCCCAAGTTTCCGACCTGTGGGACCTCGACATCTACCGTGACGGCAAGATCTACCTGCAGAGTCTGTCGTCCATGATGCCTCCTTTGGTGCTGGGCGCGCAGGCCGGCGAGGATATCTTGGACATGTGCGCGGCCCCCGGCGGCAAGACGACGCAGATCGCCGCCCTCACCCAGGGCCAGGCGCACCTCACCGCCTGCGAGATGAGCATTCCCCGCGCCGAAAAGCTCGAGGCCAACTTGGGCCGCCAGGGCGCCAAAAACGTGCCCGTCATGCGTATTGACGCGCGCGAGCTTGACGAGTTCTTCCGCTTTGACCGTATCCTGCTCGACGCCCCCTGTACCGGTACGGGCACCGTCATCAGCGGCAACGAGAAAAGTCTGCGCGGCCTTACCGAGCAGTTGCTCGTCAAATGCGCCCGCTCGCAGCGCGCGCTTCTGGACCGCGCCATGGGGGCCCTCAAACCGGGCGGCACGCTGGTCTATTCGACGTGTTCGATCTTGCCGCAGGAAAACGAGGACGCCCTGCAAGAGGCCCTCGACAAGCACATGGACTGTGAGCTCATCCCCCTCGACGGCACGCCGAGTGAAAGCGAAGCGCGTCGCACACAGGATACCGGCGACAAGCCGCATATCGAGTGCAACGCCCTTACCGAAGCCATTGCCGCGGGTCACATCTCGGCCATTGCCAACGGCATGCCAGGCACGCTGACCATTCCGCCCAGTCGCGACTTTGAGGGCTTCTATATCGCCCTGGTCCGAAAACGCAGCTAGCGCACGGATTCAAAACTCAACAAGCTATCGCCGTGCGCACTTGTCCTGCTGGTCCTTATGCCGCGCAAGCGCTTCACGCTCCTTGCGCTCGGCCTTTTTGCCCTTAATGGCCGTAACCACAAAGTAGATGACCGCGGCGGCAACGATTGCGCCCACGCATAGGCCAATCGAGCCCAACATTGCCGAAAATTCCATACCGCGTCACCTCTCTTTTGCATACGGGACATTCAAGATAGCACCTCGATTCCCGCCACCACAGCTCCTTCACGTTCGCCGGCCCTTCAGTCTAACGGATGGCGCAGCGGGGAAAAATCAACTCGTCAGACGATTTAGCACTCGCAACGCCGGTCGTACACTGCCGACCGCAGAACATAGAAATGGACCGCCATGGATTCTCTCAACGATTTGAACGAACGCGTCGACGCCTTTGTCGGCACCAGCTCCTTCGACACGCCTGCCGCGGCAAACGACCAAGCTCCCATCGATGTACCCGCCGAGGTTCACGAGGACATCGTCGCCTCGGTCGATTTCTCCGAGGTCGAGCTCGCAGACGAGTTCACCGAGCCCCAGGTAGCCGTGACCCCCAACGGACTGCTCCCCATGGAGCCACTGCCCATCGACGGACGTTTGCGCAAGGCGGCCCTTCGCATGCCCGACGAGATCGAGGAGGCCAGCGGCTTTACGCTCTTTGGCCGCCGCATCAAATCGCTCATCTACACCACCGACGTGGCGGTCATCCGCAATTCCAATGCCGACGCCGTGTTTGCCGTCTACCCCTTCACGCCGCAGCCCGCCATTACGCAGGCGCTGCTGACCGTTGCCGAGTGCCCGGTCTTTGTGGGCGTTGGCGGCGGCACCACCACCGGTAAGCGCTCCGTGCAGATGGCGGCCGTCTCCGAGATGCAGGGCGCGGCGGGCTGCGTGGTCAATTCCCCCGCTACCGCCGAGATGGTCGAACACATCACCAACATCGCCGACATCCCCGTCATCGCCACGGTCGTTCGCTGCGACGACGATGCTCACGCCAAGGTGCGCGCCGGAGCCAAGATCCTCAACATCGCGGCCGGCAAGAACACGCCGCAGGTCCTGCGTGAACTGCGCGAGCACTATCCCAACCTGCCGCTCATCGCACCGGGCGGCAAGACGCCCGAGAGCATCCGTGAGACCATCGCTGCCGGCGCCAATGCCATCATCTGGACGCCGCCTTCGGCCCAGCAGCTGCAGACCGACATGATGCAGCGCTACCGCAAGATGAAGGAAGACGCCACGCCCGTCATCTCGCGCGACGATGTGCCCATTATCGACCAGGTCGCCGCCGCCGAGGTCAGCCAGGTCGAGAACATGAATCCCGATGTGCCGATCCCCGACGAAGTCATCGAACGCGTCGCTTCGATCCACGATCATATCGAGGAGCGTCGCGCCAACCGCGGACTCAAGCCCTCGCTGCACGGCTTCTTCTTCCGCGGAAAGAAACGCTAGCCGCAACAGCAAGGCCCGCCCCGCAAACAATGAACTGCGTCCCATTTCTTGGACGCCCTTAATAGCGACTAGGCCGCGAGGGCCTGATTCCGGAACTCCTCCGGGGTCAGGCCCTTCAATCTTACCTGCCTCCGCCGCGTGTTCCAGTGGACTATGTATTCCTCCAGGTCGCGTTTGAAATCCTCGAACGTCTTCCACTCGCGGCCCCTGTAGAACTCGTCCTTGACGTGGCCGAAGAGCTGCTCGGTGGCGGCATTGTCGATGCAGTTCGCCTTCCTGGACATGCTCTGGACGATGCCGGCGGCCTCGAGCCTGGATGTGTACGAGGCGTGCTGGTACTGCCAGCCCCGGTCCGAGTGCATGGTCGGGGCGACGCCCTCGGGGATCTTGGACAGCAGCTCGTCGAGCATCCTCACCTGCTGGGCCATGTCGGGCGTGGTCGATATGTCGCTCGCCACGATCTCCTTGGTGCAGAAGTCCAGCGTCGGGGCCCAGTAGGCCTTACCGCCAGCCACCTTGAACTCGGTGACGTCCGTCCCCAGCTTCTGCCACGGGGCCCCGGCGTCGAAACCCCTCGCGATCACGTTCTCGAACGTTCTGCCGACGACGCCCTTGTACGAGTTGTACCTGTGGTAGGCCGTCTCGCGTCTGATGCCGCAGCGAATCCCCATCTCGCGCATCATCTTGAGCACGGTCTTGTCGGCTATCACGGCCCCCTCTTCCGCCCTGAGGCACATCGCTATCTGCCGGTGCCCGCAGCCGTTGGCGGTGCGCGAGAAGATCTCGGCGGCCGCCTCCCAGAGCTCGGCGCGCGTGGGCCTCGGCGGGTGCGCGAGGGCGTAGTAGTAGGTCGACCGCTTGAGCTCGGCGCATGCGAGCAGGTGCCCGAGCGCGTGCCCCTCGGCGCGCAGGGCCGCGACCGCTTCGGCCTTCGCCCTGGTCAGAGCCCGTCCCTCTCGACCAGGGCGCGTAATTTTTTTAGGTAGGCCACCTCGGCCTCGAGCCTACGGCAGCGCTCCTCGAGCTCCTCCTCGCGGGTCCGCGGCCTCGCCCTGGAACCGCTCGGCCGGCCCTTGGGCCTCGGGCGCAGGGCCTCCGCGCCGCCCCGGCGGTATAGCGCGCACCACTTCTTGAGCGGCGACATCGACATTATGCCGAACGCCGCCATCGCCTCGGCCTTCGTCATGCCGCCGTCGACGACGGCGGAGGCGGCGGCGACCTTCTGCTCGTATGTGTACCTGCCCTGCTTTCCGTCCATGCGCAGCAGCACCTCGCTCCCGAATGCGCGGTATATCT
>CABUUJ010000010.1 GCA_902494715.1 uncultured Collinsella sp. | reverse complement strand
GCGCCGTCCAGGCCGACAATTTGTCATTCAAAAGGCGAGGCATGACCAGAAGGTCAATGCCTCGCCTTTTTCGTGCTAACTTGTTCGCCCTGGACGTCGCTCGCTGTCCGTCCTCTACTTGCGGCGTTGTCTTGCTCCGAATGCGGTAGTCGTTGGGGACGATCTTAAATGACTGCTCAGGATGAGCGTCCAAAAATCCGGCTCGTTCGATTGGCGTATGTCTACGCAGCGTAGGTTGTCGAGCCTGGCCTTCTAGTCATTGGGGACGTTCTTAAATGACTAGCCAGGAATGAACGTGGATAATCTCCCAGTTTTGGCCTGTGTGCGGGCTCAAAGTGGGAGATTATCCGCGTTCGCTTTAATTTGCCTGGGCTGCGATGCCTATCTAATCGGCTCGGCGTCTTCCCTGAGAATCGAAAGATACTCTTCATACCCGTACTGCCGGTATCTCTGTCTTGACTCGTCGAGAGGACGGAGGATACCCAATTCTTCAAATGATTTGACGAGCGAGCTCGCGGTACTCCTGCCGATATCGAGTTGGGCAGCGATGAATGCGGTGTCGACGATGGGGTGCTCTTCAAGAATGCCCAACAGCCTTTGCCCGTTTGCAGCAGTCCTTCCGAGATTTTCGGTAATGGTTGCTGTGGAACGGTTATGGAGGTCAACAAGGTTTTTTAAAGACCCTACCGAGTCCTTCGCACTCTCGAGAAGACTGTTGCAGAAAAACTCTATCCATTCCTCGTAAGTGCCTCTCTCCCTTACGGATGTGAGTTGCCGGTAGTACTCGCTTCGATTTTTCTTGAACTGGAACGATGGATAGAACAAGCAAGAATGAAGAACGCCATCATTGATGAGCATAAGTGTAATGAGAAGCCTGCCCAGGCGACCGTTTCCGTCTAGGAATGGATGGGCAGTTTCAAATTGGTAATGGACGAGCGCCGCCCGCACAATCGGATCCATTTCGACTTGAGGCTCATTGATAAAGCGTTCGAGGTCCTGGAGCGTGTTGCTCAAATCTTCAATGTTTGGAGGGACAAACGATGCGGTTGCAATGGTGCAGCCTGAGGGGCCAATCCAGTTTTGTGAGGAGCGCAGCTCGCCTGGATTCTTCTCCGTTCCGCGCACTCCGTCCAGCAGGACCGCATGAACTTGCCTAAGAAGTCTCGTGCACAAGGGCATCTTTTTGAGCAGTTCTACGCCGCGGTCGACAGCACGGACGTAATTCACGACGTCTGCGACATCTTTATGATGGAGTTGTGTTTGCGATGGACTAAGTAGGTCGTCAAACGTGCACTGGGTTCCCTCAATTTGCGAAGAAAGGAGTGCTTCTTTGCGCACGTACATTGTCAGATACATGTCGGCGTTGGGAACAAAGTAGAGCATGCCTTCAAGCTCTCCAAGCTTTCGTGAGCATGCGGAAAGCGTGCGATGGGTTTCCTCGGTGAGGTTTAGCTGCCTCAATGATTGCAAGGGCGTTGGAAAAAACGAATAGTAAGCCAATTTCCCCGATAGATTATTGCGGAGCGTTCCCTGGCCGTTCTCCTCGATTTGCATCGCGCCCTCCATATCTTTAGTGCCGGAAACTCGTTATTAGGCTAATCATATCAATTCTAATAACGAGTTTAATGATTAAATAGTTATTAGAATTGGTGTAAACAATCTAATGATGAGAAGTCGTTATTACTTGACCATGGAGCTCAGCTTGGTACAAGGGGGTCATCCAAAATGAACGTGGATAATCTCCCGTTTTTGGCTCGGTGACGGCCTCAAAGTGGGAGATTATCCACGCTCGTTAGTTAAGTGTCCGAAAATCCACACTCGCCAAACCTACCAAAAAGGGACGGGTTTATTTTGGCACGTTTCGGTCGGTATCAGGAAGTGCCAGGGACGGGGCGGCGGCAGGACTCGAGAGCGAAAAGAAGTATCGGGTTTGGTGCGCCCGCTTCTGCCCATCCCGTGCGCAGGCGATACTCGGCTTATCGACCCGCGATGCAAAGGAGATGCTCGTCCCACGAGCACTACCGGGAAGGTCTCGCGATTCGAGTCCCCACCTTAGCATTTGAACCATTTGGCACTATAATTACCGTAGGCATGCGCACAACGTTGCGCTTAATCAAGAGGAGAAAACGTATGGGTCTGTTTGACATGTTCAAGAAGAAGGCTGAGCCCGCGGCTGCCGCTGCTCCGGCCTCCATCTCTGCTTCTGCTGGCGCCGACGTGCTGTGCTCGCCCGTCAAGGGCAAGGTCATCAAGATGGCCGACGTGCCCGACCCCGTCTTTGGTGGCGAGGTTCTGGGCAAGGGCTGTGCCGTGTGGCCCGAGGACGATCTGGTCTACGCTCCCTGCGACGGTAAGGTGACCGTCACCATGTGTCACGCCGTGGGTCTGCAGTCCGATAGCGGCATCGAGGTTCTGGTGCACGTTGGCGTCGATACCGTCAACATGAACGGCGACGGCTTCGAGGGCTTCGTCAAGGCCGACGACGTCGTGAAGGCCGGCCAGCCCATTCTCAAGATCGACCGCGCCAAGATCGCTGCTGCCGGTTACAAGGACTGCGTCGTCGTGGCCGTGTCCAACACCGCCGAGTTTGCCGATGTCGAACTCGCCGTCGAGGTCGACTCCGCTGTCGCCGCCGGTGACGCCATCGTCAAGGTCGTCCGCAAATAAACTGCGGCATCCAAAGGATGTGCAAGGGTGGTCGGGTTTTCCGGCCACCTTTTTTATTGCACCGCGGGAAAGCGTTTTATTGCACGTTGGGCGGGCTTGCAAACCGTTCGGACGCTAAAACGAACCGACCGTGCCTTCGCGTTGCCGAGGGTGTTCATAAGTTGATAGTATGGGCTTACTTATTACAACGTGCGCCGCGTCTGGGAAGCGCAGCGCCGCTGATTGGGAGGAACAACATGAAAAAGAAGCTTCTGCTTGCGCCCCTCATGGCCGTCTTGGTTGCATGTGTGGTCGTGCTTTCCGGTTGCGGAGGCCCTTCGATCGAGAAACTCATCACCGAGGATCTTACGACTCAGTTTGACGAGGTCAAGAACGGTGGCGACGACTTTCTCTCTGGTCTGGAGGAGGCTTCGGGCGACGAGTTCGAGCAGCTGGGTATCGATCCCAAGGAGTATGCCAAGACCTATCTCGAGGGCTTTGACTACAAGATCGGCGACGTGACGGTCGACGAGGACAAGGGTGTCGCGACCGCCGAGGTCTCCATCACCTGCAAGTCTATGAACAAGATCGTCGAGGACTTCTCCACCCAGTATCAGGAGAAGGTCGCTGCGCTTGACACGGTTCCTTCCGATAACGAGTTGTACAAGATGGCCGGTCAGGTTATGGTCGATGTGACCAAGGCCACCGAGCCCAGGAAGACCACGGTTATCTTCAAGTACACCTGCAACGACGACGGCGAGTGGTCTGCCGACGACTCCGTCAACTCCGAGATGATGGATGCAATGCTGAGCTAGTTCGTTGCGGCGTTTTACCAAACGCCGCAACTGCTCGACGCTGCAAGCCCGCCAGAGCGGCAATCTGCCTTTCAACTTCGGCGGCATGACCAAAAGGTCAATGCCGCCTTGTTTCAAGGCACCTTGCTCGCTCTGGCGGGCTTTCGCTGTCGTTGCCAAAACAACGTCGTTCCCTTGGCTGGCTTAAAGTGGCGCTTGTACCTGTGGCGTTGCCATCGCTGCCGAAGGCGGCAGCTGGGGACGTTCCTTTTCTGCCGGCAGTTGGGGACACTCCTTGTGCCAGCGTTGCATCGAGTGCTTGGGAAGATGCGACCCGGTTTTTGGCCGAATAGTGGGTCGCATTTTCCGGATGGGGTGGGTTGCGGAAAGTGCGACCCGGAATATTACTCTGAAACGGGATGCGTTTTCCCTGATGCGCCTCAAACGGAAAGCGCATCCCATTCCGGAGCTCCAAAACGGGATGCGCTTTCTGCGCGGAAGAATTGTCGCAGCTGCGTTAAACAGTGTCGCTCGTTACTCGTCCAGGATCAGCGCTGCGAGCTCGTCCTGGGTGTCCACCACGTAGTCGGCGCCGGCGGCCTCCAGCTCTGCACGGCCGCGGAAGCCCCAGCTGACGCCCGCGCTCTTAAGGCCGGCGTTGTGACCGGTCAGAACATCGACATTGGAATCGCCCACATAGAGCGTGGTCGCCGGATTGGCGCCCAGCTCTTCCATCACATGCAGCGTAACAGGCGCCTCGGGCTTGGGGGGAAACGCATCGATGCGGCCCTGCACCAGCGCAAAGCGCTCGGAACCAAAATAATTCTCGATAAGCGGAGCCGCCGAGACGTGGTCCTTGTTAGTGAGCACGGCAAGCTGCACGCCCGCGGCGCGCAGGCGGTCGAGCATCTCGATCGTACCGGCATAGGGGGCGGTGTGGTCCTCCTTGTGCTCGCCGTAGTAAGCCCTAAACTCGGCAAGCGTTTGCTCAAACATACGGCTGTCGCCCGCATACTCGGCAGGCATAAAGCGTTCGACCAGCTTGAGCATGCCGTTTCCCACCTTGTAGCGGTACTCGTCAACGGCAAACGTGGGCCAGCCGTGCGCCTCGCAGGTATGGTTGCCGGCGGCCGCCAGGTCCTCGAGCGTGTTGAGGATGGTGCCGTCCAGGTCAAAGATCACATGGGAAAAAGCTGCTGCCATGGGTGCTCCTGCCGCTTGAGTTGTAAAACGCACCCCATGATACTGGGCATGCGTGCCGGGCATGTTTGGAATCTGAATATCTTTAATAGCCCTGAGCCTTTGTCGTTAGCAAATTCTCGGCAGCTGCTCTCCTACGAGCATGTCGAGGATGCGGGTCGAACCCCAGCCGGTGCGCACGCGCACGGCGGGGCGGGCGCCCTCGGCAAGTGGCAACACGCGGCCGATAATCGCGGCGTTCTCGCCGTAGCGGGCGGCGCGCATGGCGGCCAGCGCCGCATCGGCTTGCTCGGCCGGCACGACGGCAACCATCTTGCCCTCGTTTGCCACCTGCAGCACATCGTAGCCGAGCATCTCGCAGGCGGCCTGCACGTCGGGACGCACGGGCACGGCATCCTCGTCGACCTCCATGGCAACATTGCTGGCCTGGGCAAACTCGTTGAGTGTGGACGCCAAGCCACCGCGCGTGGGGTCGCGGAAGCAGCGTGTGTCGGGTGCTGCGGAAAGCACATCGGCAATCAGGTGGTTGAGCGGCGCGGCGTCGCTTTCGATGGTGCTCGAAAACGCCAGACCCTCGCGCTGACTCATGATGGCGATGCCGTGGTCGCCCAGTGTGCCCGACACCAGGATGACGTCGCCGGGGCGGCAGTTGGCGCCGCTGAGCGCCACGCCCGTGGGAACCTCGCCCACGCCGGCGGTATTGATGTAGACGCCGTCGGCCCCGCCGCGCTCGACCACCTTGGTGTCGCCCGTGATTATGGACACGCCCGCCTCATGCGCCGTTTCGGCCATCGTCTGCACAATCTGGCGGAGCTTATCCATGGGATAGCCCTCTTCGAGGATAAAGCCGCACGATAGGTAGCGCACGTTGGCACCCGAGGTCGCGACGTCGTTGACGGTTCCGCACACGGCGAGGCGGCCGATGTTGCCACCGGGGAAGAACTGCGGCGAGACTACAAAGCTGTCGGTCGACATGGCGATGCGCCCGCTCGCGGGCAGCGCGGCGACGCCGGCGTCGTTGCCTTCGAGCAGCTCGGGCGACCCAAAGGCGTCCAAAAAGACCTCATCGATGATGCGTTTCATCATCTGACCGCCAGAGCCGTGGCCTAACAGGACGGTGCTGTCAGTGATGCTATGGGACATATCCAAAACTCCAATCGTGGGTGGTGCCAGTGTGCGGGTGCGTCCGGGCTAGTTGCGGTAGCGGTAGTAAGCCGCGCAGCTGCCCTCGGAGCTCACCATGCACGGGCCGACGGGATGCTCGGGCGTGCAGGTGCGGCCAAAGAGCGGGCAGCCGCTCGGTGCAATGGCCCCGCGCAGCACGTCGCCGCAGCGGCATCCGCGCGGCTCGACCGTCGGCTCAACGGGCACGTCAAAGCGAGTGCGGGCATCAAAGCGCGAGAACTCGGGGCGGATGGAAAGGCCCGAGTTGGCAATCGGCCCCAGCCCGCGCCACGTGGTGTCGCATGGCTCAAACACCTGCTCGACGAGCTGGCGCGCCACGGGGTTGCCGTCTGCGTTGACGCCGCGGCGGTAGGCGTTGCCGATCGCGGGCCTGTCCTCGACAACCATCTGGACCAGCATGCAGATGCCTTGCAGGATATCGACCGGTTCAAATCCCGTGACCACGCCCGGGGTATTGAATTCGTCGATCAAAAAGCCAAAGGGCGCCAAGCCCGTGATGGTGGCGACGTGGCCCGGCAGGATAAAGCCGTCGATGGTGGTCTCGGGATCGTTGGCGATGGCGCGCAACGCCGGCGGCGTGGTCTTGTGGGCGCAATAGACCGAAAAGTTCAAAAGCCCGCGCGCCTCGGCTTCCAAGATGGCGGCGGCGATGGTGGGCGTTGTGGTCTCAAAGCCCACGCCCATAAAAATGACCGGACGATCGGGGTTTTGCTCGGCAATGTCGAGCGCATCGAGCGGGGAATAGACGATGCGGATGTCGCGCCCTGTCGCCTTTTGCGCAGCGAGCGAGGTAGACGATCCGGGCACGCGCATCATGTCGCCAAAGGTGGTGATGATGGCGCCGTCTATGTTGGCGAGCGCGATTGCATGGTCGATGTCGCGGTTGGCGGTAACGCAGACGGGGCAGCCTGGTCCGCTCAGCAGCTTGAGCCCGGCCGGCATAATGGAGCGAAAGCCATAGCGGCCGATGCTCACGGTGTGCGTGCCGCAGACTTCCATAAGGTTGATGGCGCGGTCGCCGACAAGCTCATGAATGCGCTCGATGAGCTCGCGAGCCAGCTTGGGATTGCGGAATGCCGAGAAGTCGATACCGGAGCGAGCCGGCTGTTCGGGCGCCACTAGTAAGCCTCCGCCGGGTTGCTGGCGAGCTGGTCTTCTTCGACCAGCTCAGTCATGGTGTTAACGAGCTCGAGCGTTTCTTGCGCTTCCTGCTCGTCGACAATCTGGATGCCAAAGCCGGCGTGTACGAGAATATAGTCGCCAACCTGCGCCGTCGGCACGAGTCGCAGCGACACGGGGCGCTCGATGCCCATCATGTCGACGGTGGCCTTGAGGTCGTCGTCGCGTTTGACCACTTTGCCGGGAACGGCAAGGCACATATTGTTCCCCTTTTATACGCTTTGCGCTGGATGGGCGCTTAATAATCCATCAGTTGATGGTAGCGCTCGCGGGCGCTGCGGGCAAACGCGCTACACCTGTGAGACGGCGGCTTGCGGGCTGGCCGAACAGCCTATTGCGGTGCGACCTGTGCGAGGCGAGTGCGTGCGACTGCCGCCTGACCGTAGGCGATGCAGCCGTCGTTAACGGGCACGGTTTGGGGAATCAAGACCGTAAGGCCTGCGTCTTTAAGCTTGCGGGTGAGGAGCTGAAGCAAAAGTCGGTTCATGAACACGCCGCCCGAGAGCGCGACGGTATCGATGCCTTCGCGAGTGCAAATCTTGCGCGCGATATGGGTCGTAGCGTGCGCGATGGCGATGTGGAACTCGAGGGCAAGCCTGTCGGCCGGCGTGCCTGCCTCGATTCCATTCAGAAGAGCTTCGATGGGCGGTTGGGGGTCCAAGATGGGGGAGTCGTCGGCAGACGTGAATACGCCTGCATGATTACCGTCGAAACGAACGGTCTTACCGCCGAGCGCGCGCCAGGCGGCGGCTTCGAGTTCTATGGCGGGTTCGCCCTCGTAGGTTGCCTGGCCGCAAATGCCCAAAATCGCGGCTGCGGCATCAAAGAGACGCCCCATGCTGCTGGTGCGCGGACTGTTGATGCCGCGCTCGATCATCGTTGCCGTTATGCTGCGCGTTTGCTCGTCAAGGCTGTTCAAAAGCCGAGCGGTACCTGGGTGCTCGAGCAGACCGAGCTCACTGAGCAGGGCAAAGGCGTTGCGGCGGGCGTCGCGCACGGAGGCCGCCCCGCCGGGGAGCGCCCAGGTGCGCAAATGCGCGGCGCGCTCAAAGCCGCCAAGGCCGGCGACAAGAAACTCGCCGCCCCAAATGGTCCCATCGGTGCCGGCGCCGGTGCCGTCAAAGGCGATGCCAAGGACGCGCGCGTCGGTTGTAAGCCGGCCCGCGGCGATGGCCTCGGCCATTACGCTCGCGATATGCGCATGATGGTGCTGCACCTCGACGAGCGGCAGATTGCATTTTCGCGCCTGCTCGCGCGCCCACTGGCCCGATAGATAGCTGGGGTGTACATCGCAGGCCAAGGCAGCGGGCGCCAAGTCAAAGAGATCTTCCAAGCGCGTGCGCGCGGCGTTCCAGGCATCGAAGGTCCCGCCGTTTTCAACATCGCCGATATGCTGCGACACAAAACAGGTTGCCTCGCCGTTCGTCCCTTCACGCGTGAGCGCAATCGTGGCCTTTTGTTGCGGCCCGCAGGCGAGTACGCAGGACGGAGCGCCGTCGAGCGCCGGCAACGGCAGCGGCTGGGGTGCATATCCGCGAGCGCGGCGAACGGGCATAACGGCGCCGTTCGCCGCGCGCACTACAGAGTCGTCGTAGCGCGAGAGGATCGCGCGGTCGTTACCGAGCAACGCGTCGGCAATGCCGGCGGCAACGAGGCGCTCCCAGGCAAGATCGTCATCGGTCTCGATGGGCTCTTCGCTCAGGTTGCCGCTGGTCATGACGAGCGCGTGCATACCGTGCGACGCGGCGGCTGTAAGCAGAAGATGCTGAAGCGGGGTGTAGGGGAGCATAACGCCAAGCTCGGGCAGGTCGCGCGCGACGGACGGTGCGAGTGCGAGGGCGTCGGGAGAATCGCCGTCGCTCCCGCAAACAGCACGCCGGCGCAGCAGCACGATGGGGCGGATACTGCCAGCGAGCAGATCGCGTTCAGCATCGTCGATATGACACAGGCGCTCGGTATCAGCAAGACTGCGCACCATGACGGCAAGTGGTTTGTTGCTGCGGCGTTTGCGACGGCGCAGCTCGGCTACCGCCTGCTCGTTGGCAGCGTCGCAGGCTAGATGGAATCCGCCCAGGCCCTTGATGGCGACGATGTCACCGCTGGTCAGCAGCTCAACGCAGCGCTCAATGATAGCGTCGCTGGCCTCGCGTGTGGTGCCGACGGTCGGTGTCGCGGACGAATTCCCGCACGCATCGCCGTTTACAGCCTCGCGCCACGTAATATGCGGCCCGCAATCAAAGCAGGCATCGGGTTGCGCGTGAAAACGCCGGTCGAGTGGGTCGGCATACTCCGCGGCGCACTTGGGACACATGGGGAAACGGTCCATCGATGTGGCCGCTCGGTCATAAGGCAGCGATCGGATGATGGTAAAGCGTGGGCCGCAGTTAGTGCAGTTGATAAAGGGGTAGTGATAGCGTCGGTCGGCGGGATCGAACAATTCGCGCAGGCAATCGTCACAGGTGGCGATATCGGGCGAGACGAGCGTCGTGTGCGCGGTCTGGTCCTGCGATGCTACGATGCGAAAGCCCTGTTCATCGGCGGCATCCCAACCGTTGGCTGCCAGGTCCACAACCTCGACATACTCTATGCGGGCTGCCACAGGCGCATGCTCAGAAAGCGCGACAACAAAAGCATCGAGCGCATCGGCCGGAGCGTGCGCCTCGATATGCACGCCGTCGCCCGCATTGAGCACCCATCCGCAAATGCCATGCGCCATGGCCTCGCGATACACAAACGGTCGCATGCCAACGCCCTGCACAATGCCCGTCACATGAATATGCACATGCCGCATGCGACACCCCTCATCAAAACCGACCAAAAAGGGACAGGTTTATTTTGGTAGGTAAAACTTCTAAACCTGCCAAAACAAACCTGTCCCTTTTTGGCAGGTGCGCTGCGGGAAATCCCGCTACAGCCCCAGGCTCTGCTTGGTGGCGGCGCACGTGAGCTCGCCGTGCTTAACGCCGCGCAGGCCCAGCAGGCGGTCGGCTAGTTCGTAGACGCGCTCACCGCGACCCTTGAGCGCCAGAATCTCCAAGCAGTTGTGGTGATCCAGATGCACGTGCATGGTCGATACGATCTCGTCGGTGTAGTCGTGCTGCACTTCGTCCAGACGGCGCGTCAGGTCGCCGGTATGGTGGTCGTAGATCATGGTGAGCGACCCGATAACATGCTCATCGGGCGTGCGCATCTGCTCCTTGGCGATCGAGGCGCGAATCAGGTCGCGCACGGCCTCGGAGCGGTTGGCCACGTCGCCGCGGCGCGCGATCTGTTCGTCAAAACGGCGCAGCAGGTCGTCCGGTGCGGTAACCGAAAAGCGGACCAGCTCGGAGCCGGAGCCACTATAGTGGCAGCCTGCGTCACCGTCCGCCCCGTGCGGATGCTCGTGCTCGTATCCGCAGCCGTGCTCGTGTTCGGCCACCTTACACCAGCTTCACGGAGCCGACGGAGTTGTGGTCGGCCTCGATGGCTTCCTCGTAGCCCTCGAGCGCGTCATGCGCCTCGTGCAGCGCGGCCATGGCGGCCTCGAGCTTGGCGCCAATGCGCTCCATATCAAAGTTCTCGGTCGCATGGAGCAGCTGATGGCTCCATTCGTGAGCGAGTTCGATGGTGTCGTCGACCTGCTTGACGCTCATGGCAAGCTGGCTCATGTTCATTCCAACATCATGCATGGGAAATCTCCTTTTGTATGGGGCAGTTCAGTGGTTCAGATTTTACTACGCCCGCTCTGCGCGCAGTTGCATAAGAAAACGGGTACGAGTCTGTGCGACCCGCACCCGTTCACTGGGGGCTGTTTGTGACTACCATACTATCCGTGGTTGCACTCGGTGCATCAAGAAGTCCGGCGAGCGGTGCAAAAGCGCTCATAGACGGCGAGTAAGTAACAAGCGTATTACAGATGCTTCTCCAGCAGCGCCTGCAGCCTCGCCTTGGGTAGAGCGCCAACCGAGCGGTCAATCTCCTCGCCGTTCTTAAACACAATCAGCGTGGGGATGCTCATGACGCCATGCTTCATGGCCAGGTCCTGGTTGTCGTCGACGTTGCATTTGGCAACGGCAAGCTTGCCCGCCAGCTCATCGGCAACCTCGTCAACGATGGGCGAGAGGGATCGACAGGGCCCGCACCACGGTGCCCAAAAATCAACCAGCACGGGCAGGCTGTCGTTAACGATGGAATCGAAGTTCTCGGGGGTAATCTGATTAATGTCAGCCATGGTGACCTCCATAATGCGACGCGGCTCGGCCGCGTAAAACTCAGTACGACCGTGCTTATACCCAGCCGCCAGCAAAGCAACCACTCGCGGGCAGCTCTTTTATATAATGGTGGGCACGCAAACGATTGGAGAGCGCATGTCCACGTCACAAAGCCAGAAAAAAGAAGCCATCGCCCAGGCGGCCGAGCAAGAGCTCACATCGCTTGCGGTCCGTGGCGTGCGTATCGCGGGCAACGCGTGCTCGCCGATCGTGCTGGTCAAAGGCGATTTGGACGAGGCCGAGCGTTCGGGTGGCGAGCTTGCTGCCGGCCCGGATGGCGCGGCGTTGCGCAAGGCGCTTGGGGCCATCGGCTACGCACCCGAGGATTTTTGCGTGCTGGCAAGCGTCGCCGGCGTGGGTGACGGAGCGGTCGCGGTGGGCGAGACTCTGCCGTGCGAGCTGTTCCGCGAGGCGCTTGAGGCCTTGGACCCCGAGGCGGTACTACTGCTCGACAACAACGCGGCTGACGCCATGCGCGAGACCTACGCCGACATGCTCGTGGCGATCGATGACTTCGACACTGCCATGCTCAAGCCCGGCCTGGTCGCCCATGTGCAGGGCCGCCGCGTGCTCGCGCTCGACGGCTTTGAGGCGGCACTCACCGACAAGGCCGCTAAGCAGCGCATGTGGGCCTACATCAAGCAGCTGACTCCGGCGGCCGCTCCACTGTAGCGAGCCCGCGTCGACAAACGATCCCGAGCGGGCGAGCCGTACCCGCGGAACTCAAATCCGTCGCGCTCGCGCCCTTACATCACAGCGCACAGCTCAAACCGATCGCCATTAATGCGGAACTGACAGTTGCCGTTCATGCGCTCCACGGCAAGTTTGATGCTCTTGGTGCCAAAGCCGTGGCCCGCATGCCGGGTCACGGGCATGCCGTCGACCATGCGCGGCGCGCGGTCAAACGTGTTGGAAACTAACAGCAGCAGCTGGCCGTCCTCTAATCGCAGGTCAAAGTCGACGAATCGCTTTCCTTGGGGCGCGGCGCTTGCAGCGGTGATAGCGTTTTCCAAGGCATTTGAGAGCACGCTAAACAGGTCGGCGTCACCTACGTGGATGGTTTCGGGTACGGCGGCACGCAGGTTGGCGGTAATGCCGTTTCTATTGATATCCGAGTTAAATGACGAAAGCGCAATGTTTACCGTCTCGTTGGCACAGAAGCGGCGTACGGCGGTGCGGTCGCCGGCTTCGCAGAGTTCGTCGATGCGTTTGAGCGCCTCGTCGGTGTGGCCCTCCTCAATTAAAGCGGCCAGGCCGCGTAGGAAGTGGCGCATATCGTGGCGAAGAATCGACAGCTCGCGCCCAGATTGACGCCAAGCCTCGAGCTCTTTGATGGCGGCGCTGTCGCGGGTTTCGAGCATCCAGCGCTCTCGCTCGGCGGTTTCCTTTTCTTCGTATTCGCGCAGGTAAATGGCAAGAAACATAAGATAGAAGGCACAGAGCGCAAATGCCAAAAACTCAACCGTTACCACCGAGCCCGAGTGGAATAGCGTGGTGTAGACGTTGGTGGCATAGTCAAAGACGTAATAGACGAGCGGCAGGATTAAAAGGATGCCCAGCTCGGTGGTGCTTTTAATCGCCAAGCGCGGACCGATGTCGCCGGCCCAATGCAACAGGACGGCAAAGACGGCGAGTGTGGTCGCGATGCGCGCCAGATAGTACGCGATCTGAGAATCGGTTGCGGCAAATGCGGCGATGCCCATCCAATTGCTGAACTGGCAGCTCAGATAGGCACTCGTAATGCCGAGCACGGCAAGCAGCGGGCTCAGGCGGTAGCGCGCGCACAAATAGATGACGAGCGGCAGGTGCACGACGAGCGGATATACCTGGCGGGCGAAAAGCTCGCCGCCGACGACATTGGCGAGGCCGAATGCGCATCCGGTTACGGCGCCGACCCCCACCAGTTCGAGCGAATGGCGGCCGTTGATCTCGACACCGCACAGCGCCGCCGAGGCAAAGACGCCAAAGAGCAGCGTCGTCGCATGATGGATTGCCCAAAGTACCAGTTCTGCCGAGGAAAGCATCAGCGTCTCCCGCCCTCGAACCGCACCGCAAAGTAGGCGTCTTGGAATCCCTGCTTGCAGCTGCGCGCGAGCGGTATGCACGCGCCCGAGCGCATGACGATTTCCGTGCGGTTAAAGTGGTCGATGTTGCGCAGATTGACCTGGTAGCTGCGGTGGCACTTAAAGAAGGTCGCGTTTTGGGCCAGTCGGTCCTCGATGCTGCGGAACGGCTCGAGCGCCTCGATATCGCGGCCATCGCGCAGGTGGAAGACCACGTGCTTGTTGCGAGCCTCGGCATATTCGATATCGGATAGGCGCAGGGCATGGTAGCCAAAGGACGTCTTGATGACGAGCTCGTCGGTCGCCGCCGGACGCAGGCTCGACAGCTCGTCGAGCAGTTGCGCCACGCGCTCGTAGGTTACGGGTTTGAGCAGGTAGTCAAAGGCGCGGACCTCGTAGGACTCAAGCGCGAACTCGGGCGATGAGGTCAGAAACACCAAGCGCACGGCGGTATCGGATTGGCGCAGCTCGCGGGCGGTGTCCATGCCGTTGACGAGCGGCATGATCATGTCGAGCAGAATGATGTCGGCGCGCAACGCGGCATGGCGGGCCAGCAGGTCCTCGCCGCACGTGACGAGCGCAACATCGACCGTCGTGCCCGTCTCGGTCGACCAACGGTCGATCATCCGGTGCAGTCTATCTAGAAAAGCGACATCATCGTCGCAGGCAATAATCTTGAGCATTCTGAGCCCCCTTAGTAGTTCGATTTTGCCACATTGGGTGCGGACCGCTCGCGGAGGCGTGTCCCATTTGCGCCCCACGTCGCGCAACTCGCGCCGAGCGGTATTGCGGTGGCGAAAGATGCCTCCTGCGCTATCGAGAGCTCGGCTATCCTCAGCTTGCCAGTTCGAAAATGGACCTGCCACATGATTGAATCTTTATTTCAACTTTACACCTAGGTTTACAGCTGTCTTGTCAGCTGTAAACCTAGGTGTCATACTAAAGCCCCAAGATTCGCCAAAAGAGAGGGGCCTTGATGGCACAGAGCGCGAACATGGATGCATCGGAGCTCGCACGCGACATTGCGGCCGGCCTGGCATCGGCAACGACGGCAACGGAGCGCGCGGCATTGGTGCCCGCAGAGCTCGTCGAGGCCATTCAGCAACTTAAAACCCAACGCGACGCGGTGATCCTGGCACACTATTACGTGGCGCCCGAGGTCCAGGCTGTGGCCGATTACGTCGGCGACAGCTTTTACCTGGCAAAGCTCGCCAAGAGCCTGCCGCAGCAGACCATCGTGCTGTGCGGCGTGGAGTTTATGGGCGAGAGCGCCAAGCTGCTCAACCCCACCAAGACCGTGCTGCTGCCCGAGCCGGGCGCGGATTGCCCCATGGCCCATATGGTCAAGCGCGAGACGGTCGACGCGGCGCGCGCCGAGTATGGCGACGACCTGGCCGTGGTGTGCTACGTCAACTCGACGGTCGAGATCAAGAGCTGGAGTGACGTGTGCGTCACCAGCTCCAACGCCGTCAAGATCGTGTCCGAGCTGCCGCAGCAGCACGTCCTGTTCATTCCCGACCAAAACCTCGGTCGCTTCGTAGCCGAGCAGGTGCCGCAAAAGCACGTCCTACTTAACAAGGGCTACTGCCCGCGCCACCACATCATCACCGTCGAGCAGATCGTCGACGCGCAGGAAGCGCATCCCGACGCGCTCGTGCTGGCGCACCCCGAATGCAAAGCCGACGTGCTGGCCGAGGCCGACTACATCGGCTCCACCGCCGGCATCATCAAGTATGCCGAGGAGTCGGACGCCAGCGAGTTCATCATCGTGACGGTCCGCGGCGTGCTCTACGAGCTCGAGCGCCGCTGCCAGGGCACCGGTAAAAAGTTCTACTTCCCCGCGGTGCAGCCCACCTGCGTCAACATGGATCTCATCACGCTCGAAAAGCTCGCACGCTGCCTAGAGACGGGCGAGGGCGAGGTGAAGATCGGCGTGTCGGACGAGGCCGCCGACCAGGCCAAGCTCACGCTCGACCGCATGCTCGAGTACGCGACGCGCTAGAACAATGTGACATGAGGGGCGGTTCCCCAGTCACATCACAAGGGAGAGGATTCCTGTGGAAACCAAGCAATACCCCGACATGGAGTGCGACGTCGTCATTGCCGGCTGCGGCGTGGCGGGCCTATACGCTGCCCTCAATCTGCCGACGAGCGCGCGCGTGATCATGCTCTCCAAGGGCGCGGTCGACGAGTGCGACTCGATGCTCGCACAGGGCGGCATCTGCGTGCTTCCCGAGGGTTCGGACTACGATGCCTTCTTTGAGGACACCATGCACGCCGGTCACTACGAGAACCGCCGCGAGAGCGTAGACATCATGATTCGCTCGAGCCGCTCGGTCATCAACGACCTGCTGGCGATGGGCGTGGACTTTGAGCGCAAGGCCGACGGCAGCCTCGACTTTACCCGCGAGGGCGCGCACAGCCGCCCGCGCATCGCCTTCCATGCCGACATTACGGGCAAGGAGATCACGACCAAGTTGCTCCAGGCCGTCCGCAAGCTGGACAACGTGCAGATTCTTGAGCACGTGGCCATGACCGACATCCTGACGGCCGAGCGCGATGGGGCCACGGTGTGCACTGGCGTCGTCGCTGTTGCGGTGGACGAGGACAACTCGGTCCGCCCCGCCGACGAACTGGTAAATGCCGCCGAGGGCGCGCATACCGGCGAGCCGTTTGAGATTCATGCTCGCCACACGTTGTGGGCGACGGGCGGTATCGGCGGCGTATACGACCACTCCACCAACTACCCGCAGCTCACCGGCGACGCCTGCTACATCGCGCAGGAGCACGGCATTACGATGGAGCATCTTGACTACGTGCAGATTCACCCCACGGGACTGTTCTCGCCGCAGCCGGGCCGCACCTTCCTGATCAGCGAGAGCTGCCGCGGCGAGGGCGCGATTCTGCTCAACGCCGCCGGCGAGCGCTTTACCGACGAACTGCAGCCGCGCGACGTGGTCGCCGCCGCTATCCGCGAGCAGATGAAGCAGGACGGCACCGAGCATGAGTGGCTGAGCTTTGCCCCCGTCGAGCGCGACGTGGTGACCGGGCACTTCGCCAACATCCGTGCGCGCTGCCTTGAGGACGGTCGCGACATCCTGGATGAACCCATTCCCGTCACGCCCACGCAGCACTACTTTATGGGCGGCGTGTGGGTCGACAAGGACGGCCGCACCTCGATGCCCGAGCTCTACGCCGCCGGCGAGACGGCCTGCAACGGCGTTCACGGCAAGAATCGCCTAGCTTCCAACAGCCTGCTCGAGTCCCTAGTCTGGGGTCGCCGCGCTGCTTGGCGTATGCGCACCGGCGAGTCGCTGGCCGTGGAGCAGGCGGGCGATCCCGCGCTCGATGGCCGTCATCGCGCCCTGAGCGCCGATACCCTGGCAATCGATGATTTGGCCCGTGCCGCCGGCACACGGGCCGTGGAGGAGTAGACCATGAATCCCATTACTATGAAACTCGTCGTCGATGATCTGATCCTGCAGGCCCTGCGCGAGGACATTACGTTTGAGGACGTGAGCACGGCGAGCGTGTGCCCCACGGCGCGCCCCGCCACGGTGGAGCTTATCGCCAAGGCCGATGGCATCATCGCGGGCTTGGACGTGTTCGCTCGCACCTTTGAGCTGCTGGATCCGCAGAGCTCGGTGCTGTTTGATGTCGTCGATGGCGATGAGGTGCACGCCGGCGACCACGTGGGCCAGGTGCGCGGCGACGCGCGAGTGCTGCTTTCGGGCGAGCGCGTGGCGCTCAACTATCTGCAGCGTATGAGCGGTATCGCCACCTACACGCACAACATGGCAGCGGCGCTCGAGGGTACCAAGACCGTGCTTGTCGACACACGCAAGACCACACCGGGCATGCGCGTCTTCGAGAAGGCCGCGGTCGAGATCGGTGGCGGCGGCAACCACCGCTACAACCTGTCGACGGCTGTCATGCTCAAGGACAACCATATCGACGCCGCCGGTGGTGTGACGCGTGCGATCGAGATGGCACGCGCCCACGCATCGTTTACCACGACGGTCGAGATCGAGTGCGAGAACCTGGACATGGTACGCGAGGCCGTGGAGGCCGGTGCCGACATCATCATGCTCGACAACATGACCCACGACGACATGGCTGCTGCGATTGAGCTTATCGCCGGTCGTGCCAGGACCGAGTGCTCGGGCAATGTGGATGCCAGCAATATCCGCGCCCTGGCCGATCTGGGCGTCGACTTTATTAGCTCGGGCGCGCTGACACACTCCGCCCCGATCCTCGACCTCTCGCTTAAGCACCTGCGTCTGCTGGACGGTAAATAATGAACGCCCGCGAGCGCCGTCGTGCCATCATGGGCGTGCTCGAGAGAGCCAAGGAGCCCGTTTCGGGCAGCGCACTTGCCCGCGAGGTTGGCGTGAGCCGTCAGGTCGTGGTTCAGGATATTGCCCTGTTGCGTGCCGATGGGCACGATGTCGTGGCAACCAACCGTGGTTATGTGCTGCAGGAGGCTCCCAGCAGCCCCGCCGTGCCCACACGCTTGGTCAAGGTTCGCCACGGCGTGGAGCAGGCAGGCGATGAGCTCACGAGTATCGTCGATGCCGGCGGCGCCGTGCTCAACGTGATCGTCAATCACCGCGTGTACGGTAAGATCACGGCCGACCTGGACATCCGCAATCGTCGCGATGTTGAGCGCTACCTGCACGATATCGAGAGCGGCAAGAGTTTTCCGCTGCTAACGGTGACGAGCGGCTACCACTTCCATCGCATCGCGGCGGAGGACGAGCAGACTCTCGACGAGATCGAGGCCATGCTCAAGGAGAAGGGCTACTTGGCTGACCTCATGCCCTACGAAGACGACCTATCGTAGCCGATGCTGCAAACGCCCCTAAGCGGCAATCTGCAGCGGTGCCAAATTAGTTATCCGCACAAACAAAAAGGAGGCCTCCGCGGCGATGCGGAGGCCTCCTTTTTTGTGCACGGTGTACTTTTGAGTGTGCAAGTGGGGGAGTTGTTACTCCTCGACGATCTCGGTGATCGCGCCAGCGGGGCAAGCGTCCTGGCAAGCGCCACAGGCGACGCAGGAGTCCTCGTCAGCGACGGTAGCGACGTCCTGGAGCTCCAGAACGCCAGCGGGGCAGGAGTCGACGCAAACGCCACAAGCGATGCACTCGTCGGCATCAATTACGGGATGAGCCATGGTAGTTTCCTCTCTGTTGACCGACGCTACAGGCGATGCGCGCCGGTTTGATTCGGGCAAAAACATACCACGGGAGCGACCGTTTGCAATACCCTCTGGCCGGCATCTTCATACCGTTCGCCGAGTATGCCAAGGTTTACTAAAAAACGCGCAGGTGGGGCCGTTGAGCTGCGCAAATGTTAGCTAAAGGTGACTTGAAATATTGAGCTATTGAGCGCGCTTGCGGAAAGGGCATCCCGTTATTTGGCCGAAAAACGGGTCGCAGTTTCCGGTTGGGCCCGCTAGCGGAAACTGCGACCCGGAATCCGCGCTCAAACCGGGATGAGCTTTCCGAAAGGCAGCCCCAGGCACCCCCGGACCAAAACCTCAGCCATCTCTACATAGATCTCGATAGATTTACCGAGAACTCAATCAGCGCATCTACCTGCACATTTGAGAACCTAAACTCTCAGCAATAAGAAATCTTATATGAATTGACTTAGATTTTGTATATTCCGGCCCATAAGGGGATACACTACATCCTGAAAGACAAGCCGAAGCGCCGTGTGACAGACCGTCGAGGCGGCGCGAACGCAAAAGAGAGAGGGAATTTCTGATGAGTAAGATTCTTGGTATCGACCTTGGTACTACCAACTCCGCTATGGCCGTCCTCGAGGGCGGTTCTCCGACCATTATCGTGAACGCCGAGGGCGATCGCACCACCCCGTCCGTCGTGGGCTTCCGTGCCGACGGCGACCGCGTCGTGGGTAAGGCCGCTAAGAACCAGGCTGTCACCAACCCCAAGAACACCGTGTTCTCCATCAAGCGCTTCATGGGCCGTAAGTACTCCGAGTGCACCTCCGAGATCAAGACCGTGCCGTATGAGGTCAAGGAGGGCCAGGGTGGCCGTGCCGTCGTCGACATCGAGGGCAAGGATTACACCGCCGAGCAGGTGAGCGCCATGACGCTCGCGAAGATGAAGGCCGACGCCGAGAAGTATCTGGGCGAGACCGTCACCGACGCCGTCATCACCGTCCCGGCCTACTTCAACGACGCCCAGCGTCAGGCCACCAAGGACGCCGGCAAGATCGCCGGCCTCAACGTCAAGCGTATCGTCAACGAGCCGACCGCTGCTGCTCTGGCCTATGGCCTGGACAAGCAGGGCACCGACCAGCGCATCCTGGTCTTCGACCTGGGCGGCGGCACCTTCGACGTCTCCATCCTTGATCTCGCCGACGGCGTGTTTGAGGTTCTGTCCACCTCGGGCGACAACCACCTGGGCGGCGACGACTGGGATCAGCGCGTCATCGACTGGATGGCCGATAAGTTCCAGCAGGAGAACGGTGTCGACCTGCGTCAGGACCCCATGGCCCTGCAGCGTCTGAAGGAGGCCGCCGAGAACGCCAAGAAGGAGCTCTCTGCCGCCCAGCAGACGACCATCAACCTGCCGTTCATCACCATGAACCAGTCCGGCCCGCTGCACCTCAACTACACGCTGACCCGCGCCGAGTTCGAGAAGATCACCCGCGACCTGCTCGAGCGCTGCAAGCAGCCTGTCACCAATGCCCTGCGCGACGCCAAGCTTAAGCTCTCCGATCTGACCGAGGTCATCCTCGTCGGCGGCTCCACCCGTATGCCCGCCGTCCAGGAGCTCGTCAAGACCATGACCGGCAAGCAGCCCAACATGTCCGTGAACCCCGACGAGGTCGTTGCCGACGGCGCTGCCGTCCAGGGCGGCGTGCTCACCGGCGACGTCGAGGGCATCCTGCTGCTCGACGTTACCCCGCTGTCGCTGGGCGTCGAGACCATGGGCGGCATCATGACCAAGATGATCGACCGCAACACCACGATCCCGACCTCCAAGACCGAGGTTTACTCCACCGCTGCCGACAACCAAACCAGCGTCGAGATCAACGTGCTCCAGGGCGAGCGCGAGCTTGCCCGTGACAACAAGTCGCTCGGTAAGTTCCAGCTGACCGGTATCCCGGCTGCCCGCCGCGGCGTGCCGCAGATCGAGGTCACCTTCGACATCGACGCCAACGGCATCGTCAAGGTCTCCGCTAAGGACAAGGGCACCGGCAAGGAGCAGCAGATCACCATTTCTGGTTCCACCGCTCTGTCCGACGACGAAGTCGATCGCATGGTCAAGGACGCCGAGGCTCATGCCGAGGAGGACAAGAAGCAGAAGGAAGAGGTCGAGGTCCGCAACCAGACCGACAGCCTGTGCTACTCCACCGAGCAGACCCTCAACGAGCTGGGCGACAAGGTTTCCGCCGACGTGAAGTCCAAGGCCGAGACCGCTATCGCCGACGCCAAGAAGGCGCTCGAGGGCTCTGACGTCGAGGCTATCAAGGCCGCCGGCGAGTCCCTGCAGTCCGTGGCCTACGAGCTGGCCCAGGTTGTCTACGCCGACGCTCAGCAGCAGACCGACGGTGCCGCCGGTGCCCAGTCTGCCGACGATGACGTTGTCGACGCCGACTACGAGGTTGTGGACGACGAGGACAAATAATCATGTCCGCCCGTAAAGCTCGCACGGAGGCGGCCGCCGCTGGCGCCGCCCCCGTTGACTCTGAGGAGAAGGACGTGAAGATTCCCGTAGAGGCCGTCGACGATACCGAGGCCAACGAGGCCCCGGCCGCCGAGGCTGCCGAGAACCAGGTAGAGGATTCCAGCAAGGAGGCGACGATGACCGAGGACGAGATGGTGGAAGCCGCTATCCGCGCCGGTGAGGAAGCCGCCGACAACGACTTTAAGCTCAAGTTCGAGCAGGCCCAAAAGGAGCTCGCCGACGTGCGCAGCGAGCTCGATGCTGCGGCAGAGGCCCAGAAGGCCGCCGAGGACAAGGCAAAGGACGCCACCGAGCGTACCGCCCGTCTGCAGGCCGACTGGGAGAACTTCCGTCGCCGCACCGCCAATGAGCGTATCGCCGAGCGCGAGCGCGCGACCGAGAAGCTTGTCACCGCGCTGTTGCCGGTGGTCGACGATATCGAGCGCGCGATCGACCATGCCCGCAGCCAGGAGCTTTCCGACGACTTTAAGCAGTTCGTCGATGGCGTTGACGCGGTACATGCCAAGCTGCTCGACGTGTTTGCGCACGAGGGCGTTGAGCCCATCGACCCCAAGGGCGAGGCGTTCGATCCGCTCGAGCACCAGGCTGTGGGTCGCGTCGAGGACGCATCGCAGTACGACGAGACCGTCAACGATGTGTACCAGAAGGGCTACCGCATGGCGGATCGCATCCTGCGTTCCGCGATGGTGACGGTGACCTACGGTGGCGAGAAGCGCCCCGCACCGGAGCCCGAAGCGGCGCCCGAGGATGCTACGGCCGATACGGCCGAGAGCACCGAGGAGTAATTGAGAAGGGCCCCGGGGCAACACCCGGGGCCCTTTCTGGCCTAGTGCCATATGAAAGCATGGGCCGTCGTCTGCATGGACGGCGGACGTAACAGGAGAGGAGCTACGATGGCTGCAGGCAAAACCTTCTATGACATCCTGGGCGTATCCAAGAGCGCCTCCGACAAAGAGATCAAGAGCGCGTTTCGCAAGCTCGCGCAAAAATATCACCCCGATGCCGGTGGCGACGAGGCCAAGTTCAAGGAGATCAGCGAGGCCTACGAAACGCTTTCGGACGAGAAGAAGCGCAAAGAGTACGACCAGATGCTCATGTTTGGCGGCATGCCGGGCGCGGGCGGCGCGTATGGCGGCGGCTACGGTGCCGGCGCGGGCCCCAGCGGCTGGGGCGACATCTTCGACAGCATCTTTAGCGGCAACGGCGCCTGGGGCAGCGATTGGGGCTCGGGCTTTGCCGGGGCTGCGGGCGCTGCCGGTGCCGGCGCGGGTCGCAGCCGCGCTCGCAAGGGCGGCGACCTGTCGTTGACTGTCGACGTAACGGCCGAGGATGCGTTCCGCGGCGTGACGCACAAGGTCACCTACCGCATTCCCTCGACAGGCGAGCAGCAGACCATCACGGTCTCGGTGCCTGCGGGTGCGGTCGACGGCGGCAAGCTGCGCTACAAGCGTCGCGGCGAGTATGGCGTTGCGGGTGGCGAGCGCGGCGACCTGGTCGTGACCACGCATGTGGAGGAGCACCCGCTGTTTAAGCGCAAAGGCGCCGACGTGACCATGGAGGTACCGGTCTCGGTCTACGAGGCGGCGCTCGGCTGCACGGTGGACGTGCCGACGCCCGGCGGTGCGACGGTTCGTCTGAAGGTGCCCGCGGGTACCCAGACGGGCAAGAAGTTCCGCTTTAAGGAGATGGGCGCGCCCGACGTTAAGCACCGTGGCCGTACGGGCGCGCTGCTCGTCGAGATCAAAGTGCAGGTTCCCACGAGCCTGTCCGACGATGAGCGCGATGCCATGACCAAGCTGCGCGAGGCCGACACGCGCGACTACCGCGAGAAGGTCAACCGTTACAAGGCGACGTACTAGGGCGGTCGTGGCGCACACCCGCGCCCGCGGGCTTATGATGGACGATAACGAGACGGAAAGGGGTCAGGTAGCATGGCCGAGGACAATAGGAACAAACCGCTGTACATGATCAGCGTGGCGGCCGAGCTGACCGGCATGCATCCGCAGACTCTGCGCGTCTACGAGTCCAAGGGCCTGGTGAACCCCCAGCGCTCGGGCGGCAACACGCGTCTGTATTCGCGTGCCGATATCGAGCGCCTGGAGCTCATCAACCAGCTGACCGACGAGGGCATTAACCTTGCCGGCGTGGTGCGCATCCTTGATATGAAGGAGCGTGCCGAGGAGCGCGAGCGCGAGAATGAAAAGCTCCGTGCTCGCGTGCGCCAGCTCGAGGACGAGCTGCACGAGTACAAGATGCAGAAGAAGATCACCGCCCTGGCCCCGCGCGACGGCTCGGTTAACCCCGAACAGGTCATGCGCAAGCTGCTGGGCGCCGGAGGGGATTTGTAGTTACGCGGGTTTACCAACCCGCGTAACGGGCCGACACTGCGCGCCGCCCAGAGCGACAATTTGTCATTCAAAAGGCAAGGCATGACCAGAAGGTCTATGCCTTGCCTTTTTCATGCCAACTTGTTCGCTCTGGACGTCGCTCGCTGTCCGTCCCCTGCCTGCGGCGTCGCCTTGCTCCGGATGCGGTAGTCGTTGGTAGCCATTGGGGCCCCGCTCGCTGTCGTTGCCAAAACATCGACGTTGTTATGGGTAGCCATTGGGGACGTTCTTAAATGACTAGTCGAAAGGGACGCTCTTGCACCAAATCTGTCGGCCCTCGCCGGGCTCGTCCTTTACTTTACCGAGATAAAGTGAACGTGCAGATTCGTAACCCACTTGCAACCGTTCTATGGCACGATATTGAACGAATGTATGCTATGCGCCCAAATCTCTTGGGCAGAGTGGGAGACAGTATGGTCAAGCTGTACGAGGACGGCATCTACCTGCGCGGCGGCAGCGAGGTTGTGCCTGCGGCCGAGGCCGCTGAGCGCGGCATTACGCAGACGCCCGAGGATGCCAAGCGCGGCACCATCGCGTATTCGATCCTTCAGGCACACAACACGTCCGGCGACCCCGAGGCGCTCAAGATTCGCTTTGATGCCATGGCGAGCCACGACATCACCTTTGTCGGCATCATCCAGACAGCGCGTGCCTCGGGCATGGAACAGTTCCCGTTGCCTTACGTGCTTACCAACTGCCATAACTCGCTGTGTGCCGTGGGCGGCACCATCAACGAGGATGACCACGTCTTTGGCCTCTCGGCTGCCAAGAAGTACGGCGGCATCTTCGTCCCGCCGCACATCGCCGTCATTCACTCCTTTATGCGTGAGAACTTTGCCGGTTGCGGCAAGATGATTCTGGGCTCCGACTCGCACACCCGCTACGGCGCCCTGGGTACCATGGCCGTGGGCGAGGGCGGCGGCGAGCTGGCCAAGCAGCTGTTGCGCGACACCTACGACGTTGCCTATCCCGGCGTCGTCGCCATCTACCTCACGGGCGCCCCGCGCCCCGGCGTCGGCCCGCACGATGTGGCGCTCGCCATCATCCGCGCCGTCTTTGCCAAGGGCTACGTCAAGAACAAGGTAATGGAGTTCGTGGGCCCCGGCATCGCGAGCATGACGACCGACTACCGCAACGGCGTCGACGTCATGACCACCGAGACCACCTGCCTTTCCTCCATTTGGGCAACTGACGAGGACACGCACGCATTCCTGACCATGCACGGTCGCGGCGACGACTACCGCGAGCTCAAGCCCGCCGATGTCGCCTACTACGACGGCTGCGTCGAGGTCGATCTGTCGAGCATCAAGCCCATGATCGCCCTGCCGTTCCATCCTTCCAACGGCTTTGAGATCGACGAGCTCAATGAGAACCTCGAGGACATCCTTCACGAGGTGGAGCTCGAGGCCGCCAAGATCGGCGAGGGCAAGACGCACTTTAGCCTGCTCGACAAGATCGTCGACGGCAAGCTGCACGTGCAGCAGGGCGTTATCGCCGGCTGCTCGGGCGGCAACTACGACTCCGTGGTCCAGGCTGCCCGCGTGCTCAAGGGCGCCAACACCGGCTGCGGCGAGTTCTCGCTGTCGGTCTATCCCACGAGCCAACCTGTGGCGCTCGAGCTCACGCGTCGTGGCTACATCTACGACCTTATGGAGGCCGGTGCGATCGTGCGCACGGCGTTCTGCGGCCCGTGCTTTGGCGCCGGCGATACGCCCGCCAACAACGGCCTGTCCATCCGCCACACCACGCGCAATTTCCCCAACCGCGAGGGTTCCAAGCCGGGTAATGGCCAGCTGAGCGCCGTGGCCCTGATGGACGCCCGCTCCATTGCGGCGACGGCTGCTAACGGCGGCGTCCTGACGCCGGCGACCGACCTGCCCGAGGAGACTTGGGACGAGGCCTGCGAGTACACCTTTGACGACGCGCCGTACAAAAAGCGCGTGTACTGGGGCTTTGGCAAGGCGGAGCCGGCCGATGAGCTGGTCGAGGGCCCCAACATCAAGCCGTGGCCCGCGATGGAGCCCCTCGGCGACGACATCCTTCTCAAGGTGTGCTCCAAGATCATGGACCCGGTCACCACGACCGACGAGCTCATTCCCTCGGGCGAGACGAGCTCCTTCCGCTCCAACCCGCTGGGTCTGGCCGAGTTTACGCTCAGCCGCCGCGACCCTGCCTACGTGGGTCGCTCCAAGGAGGTCGACGCCGTGGAGAAGCGCCGCGTTGCCGGTGAGGCCGCGGGCGACTTGGCCGCGCTCGATGCCGAGCTTGCCGGTGTGTTTGAGGCGTTGGCCGGCGCGGGTGTCGCGGCAGATGCCAAGGCGACCGAGTACGGCTCCATGCTCTACGCTAAGAAGCCCGGTGACGGTTCCGCCCGCGAGCAGGCCGCGAGCTGCCAGCGCGTGATTGGCGGCCTGGCCAACATCGTCCACGAATACGCCACCAAGCGTTATCGTTCCAACGTGATGAACTGGGGCATGGTGCCCTTCCAGATGGAGGCCGAGCCCAGCTTTGAGGTGGGCGATTACGTCTTTGTGCCGGGTATCCGCGCCGCGCTCGATGGCGACCTGAAGGACATCGCCGCCTACGTGGTGCGCGCCGACGGTACGGTCGAGCAGATTGAGCTCTATATTGCCGATATGACGGCCGAAGAGCGTGCCATCGTCAAGGCCGGCTGCCTGATCAACTACAACAAGTTCAAGGCCGCTGCCGAGTAACGCACTTAATTGTCCGCCCGGGGCTTACCCTTTCCCGCCCGCTCACGCGCTTCGCGAGGGTCGCGTTCGGGAAAGGGTAAGCCCCAGGCTACATTTCCGCGTTCTCGTTGGGTCTTGAGGGACGCCAAAAAAAGACTGGGACCACCACAAAGGGGACAGGCACCTTTGTGGTGGTTCCGTTTATCTCGATCTGTAACAGCTAGGGGCCAAAGTACGCCGCTAGATGTTACAGATCGAGATTTTCGTACGGGGCTCTACACTTCATCTCGACCTGTAACAGACAGGTCCCAATTTGCCGAATAATTGTTACAGATCGAGACAAACGGTCGTCGCAGCTCGTTTCATCTAAATCTGTAACACCTGGGACCGAAAAGGGCCGCTAACTGTTACAAATTGAGACAGCGGGGCGTCGGAGTCGAAAACCACCACAAAGGTGCCCGTCCGGCGGGTTCTTATTTCGATGGGGTCCAGGTTATTTCATCGTCAAATAGCCAAGTGCGTGCTGAGCCACTGTCGCGCGCTGTCTGTGGATCGGGCTCGCAGGTTTGTTCGTAGGCATCCTCGGTACACCGATCCATAAAATCGACGACTGCCGTCTGGTCGCCTTCCATGACGTAGATCACGTTGCCATCCGAGATATAGACTCCCGGCCCTTCGTTGTCCACGTAGCCGGGGTCGTATGAGACGTTACACAGTCTGCTCCCGTTTGCCGCATCGAGTTCAAGGGTCGAATAATACCCGCCATTCATTTGGCCTTTCTTGGCTCGATATATTGCGGCGCCGTACCATCGCTTAAACGTCTTGCCTTTGAGTAAACTGGTTGCCTTGCCGATAAGCTGCTCATCTTGGGTATAGCGCGTGGCTCCAAGTTCGATTCGGGGATAGTTACTGACCCCAAGCGCTGCGGGCGTACCGTCGAAATCGACGTTGATTGAATCGGGTTTGACGATATCGGTGAGGATTTCGATGGGGTAGCTTACGGTTTCAACCGCCGCCTGCGTCGCCGAGGCAGGGAGAAATGCGAGATAGATAATGCCTACGCCGGCTGCGGTAATTGCAAACGCTAAGACGAGCAGGCCGATATAGGTGGAGCGTTTCACGGTGGGCACCTCTCATGCAATATGCAATCATTAAGATAAATGATATAAGCTTACGACAATATTCAAAAGAAAGCGATCGTTCGAAATGGGGGGCTAAAAGGCCCTATTGGGCTTCGATTTGGGATCGCCAAACGTAGACTGGGCTTGATACCGCCTCTTTTAATCGGGGCTGATTCTTCTCTGGACTACCACAAAGGGGACAGGCACCTTTGTGGTGGTTTGCATGTCATGAGAGCACTCAGAAAATCTTATATATAGAGACTTAGATTTGTGTATAAGATCGCGCAAAGCTGGCAACAATACTTCTCGAACAACGTGAAGCCGCCCCGTAGGGCGGCCGCCCCAAGAGAGGTGATTCCATGAGAATCGATAAGCTAGCAATGACGTCGCGCGAGGCGCTGCAGACCGCCATGAGCACGGCTGCCGATGCGCAGGCCGGCGCGGTGGAGCCCATTCACCTGCTATCCGCCCTGCTCGGTGCCGGCGAGCGCAATATCTCCGTGATCATCGAGCGCATCGGTGCCGACCCGGCCCAGCTTGCGCGTTCCACACAGGACGCCATCGACCGCGCGCCCAAGGTTTCGGGCGAGGGCCAGCAGATGGGCCTGTCCAATGAGCTCGTCCGCGTCATCGAGAAGGCCGAGAAGAAGGCCACCAAGATGGGCGACAGCTTTGTGGTGACCGAGCATTTGCTGATGGCGCTTGCCGAGGACAAGGGCGAGGCGGGCCGCGTACTGCGCGACGCCGGCGTCACCAAGGAGCGCATCGAGCAGGTCTACGAGGAGCTGCGCGGCGACGACCGCGTGACGTCTGCCGAGGACAAGACTCAGTTTGAGGCGTTGGAGCAGTACGGTCGCAACATCTGCGATCTGGCCCGCGCCGGCAAGCTCGACCCGGTCATCGGCCGTACCGACGAGATCCGTCGTACTATTCAGGTCCTGTCCCGCCGCACCAAGAATAACCCCGTGCTCATCGGCGAGCCGGGCGTCGGTAAGACAGCCATCGTCGAGGGCATCGCCCAGCGTATCGTGGCCGGCGACGTGCCGAGTACCCTGCGCGATCGCGACCTCATCGAGCTCGACATGAGCGCGCTGGTCGCCGGCGCCAAGTACCGCGGCGAGTTCGAGGACCGCTTGAAGGCCGTGCTCAAGGAAGTCCAAAAGTCCGAAGGCAAGGTCATCCTGTTCATCGATGAGCTCCATACCATCGTGGGTGCGGGTGCCACCGAGGGCTCCATGGACGCCGGCAACATCCTGAAGCCGGCGCTTGCCCGTGGCGACCTGCACGCGATCGGAGCGACTACGCTCGACGAGTACCGCAAGTACATCGAGAAGGACGCGGCACTCGCCCGTCGTTTCCAGACCGTTATGGTGAGCGAGCCTACCGTCGAGGACACCATCTCGATCCTGCGTGGCCTCAAGGAGAAGTACGAGATCTTCCACGGCGTACACATCACCGATAGCGCGCTCGTGGCCGCCGCCGACCTCTCCGACCGCTACATCGCCGACCGCTTCCTGCCCGACAAGGCCATCGACCTGGTCGATGAGGCGGCAAGCCGCCTGCGCATGGAGCTCGACAGCATGCCGGTCGAGATCGACGCCACCACGCGTCAGCTCACCCAGCTGCAGATCGAGGAGCAGGCGCTTATGAAGGAGACCGACGACGCCTCCAAGGAGCGCCTGGAAGCCCTGCGCCAGGAAATCGCCGAGGTCCAGGAAAAACTCAACGTGCAAAAGGCTGGCTGGCTCAACCAGAAGAACGCCATCGACCACGTGCAAGAGCTCAAGGGACAGCTCGACGAGGCCAAGAGCGAAGAGGAGCGCGCGACGCGCAATGGCGACCTGGGCCGTGCGTCCGAGCTGCGCTACTCCGTGATTCCGGGCTTGCAGCAGCAGATTCAGGATTCCGAGGCCGCGCTCGAGGCGCAAAAGCAGCAGGACGGCGAGGGTCTCAACGAACAGGTGACCTCCGATGAGATCGCAGAGGTCGTGAGCGCCTGGACCGGCGTGCCCGTGTCCAAGATGATGCAGGGCGAGCTCGACAAGCTGAAGGGCTTGGAGGGCGAGCTGCATAAGCGTGTCATCGGCCAGGACGAGGCCGTCTCCGCCGTCGCCGCAGCTGTGCGCCGCAGCCGTGCGGGCCTCTCCGATCCGGACAAGCCCATCGGAAGCTTCTTCTTCCTGGGTCCCACCGGCGTGGGCAAGACCGAGCTCGCCAAGGCGCTGGCCGAGTGCCTGTTCGACGACGAGCGCGCGCTCGTGCGTATCGACATGTCCGAGTACATGGAGAAGTTCAGCGTCCAACGTCTGATCGGTGCGCCCCCGGGATACGTGGGTTACGACGAGGGCGGCCAGCTCACCGAGGCAGTGCGCCGTCGTCCGTACTCAGTGATCTTGCTCGACGAGATGGAGAAGGCCCATCCGGATGTCTTCAACGTACTGCTGCAGGTGCTCGACGACGGTCGTCTGACCGATGGCCAGGGTCGCCAGGTGTCCTTCAAGAACACGATTATCATCATGACGTCCAACGTGGGCTCCAAGGCCATCGCCAATCTGTCCGGTAAGGACGAGGAGGAGATGCGCCATCAGGTCGACGCTGCCATGGCTCAGACCTTCCGCCCCGAGTTCCTCAACCGTATCGACGATATCGTGGTGTTCCATCCGCTCGGTATGGCGCAGATTGAGAAGATCGTCGACATCCAGCTCGCCGACGTCCGCGCGCGTCTGGCCAAGGAGCGCATGACGCTTGCCATCACCCCGGCGGCCAAGCAGATGCTCGCCGTGGGCGGCTTGGACCCGGTCTTTGGCGCCCGTCCGCTCAAGCGTCTGGTTCAGCGCGAGGTCGTGGATGCCATCGCCGCCGCTATCATCGACGGCACGGTGCGCGAGGGCGATCAGGTGACGGTCGATGTCGACAAGGACGGCGGCTTTACCGTCGTGTGCGACAACACGCCGGCGGCTACCTACGAGGTCCCCGACGCCGAGTAGATTTTGGGCCATGCCTTAAAATCTGCCTTTTGAGCCGAACGCCAAGGGCGGCGGATCCAATTGGGTCCGCCGCCCTTTTTTCGTGCGACAATCGATGATGCTGAACAGATGCGATGCAAGGAGATATGCAGATGAAAGATGAGATCAAGACAAGCGCGCCGGTGCCCAAGCCCGCGTCCAAACCGGCGCCCAAGCCGCGCGACCCCTACATCCGTGCCGAGAACGAGGACGATGACGGCTACGATCCCTACAGCGATCGCCGCCCCGAGCGCGAGCCGCTGTTCGAAGCCGACCCCTGGCGCTAGTTGCATCAAGTAGCTAATTTGGCGATGATTTCCTGGGACGGGGTAGTCAAAAAGTCCCGTCCCAAATCGACTGTCCAGGGAGTCGCATTCGAGCTTGGTTGCCCTCTCAGCCACTCGGCATCCTTCGAGCAGTAATAGTGAAAAAACTTTCTTAAGTGTTAATCAAGTCAGACATAATCTTGATCTCTAATTAATCAAGAATCGCTATAATTTTGATTAGCTAGAGAGCAAGATTGGAGAATCATGGCATTCAACGACTTGATCGCCCAGAAAATAAAGGACTTTGAACAGCAGGGGGTTCCGCAGGTCTTTGAGCGAGACCTTGATCTAGGAAACCCACAGGAGCCAAAGCGCGACAACATCGTAAATGTGATTGTGGGGGCCCGCCGTTGTGGAAAGACGTATCGCCTGTATCAGGAGATGCGGCGGCTTCAGAGCCGGGGCGTCGAGCTTGACCGGATGCTTTACTTCAATTTTGAGGATGAGCGCTTGCGCCCGTATGAGCCATCGCTGCTGGCGGACGTGCTCGACACGTTCTATGCGCTGTATCCTGTTGCTCGAACCGAGGGCGCTTACATTTTCTTTGACGAGATCCAGGAAATTCCCGAATGGGGTGCGTTTCTGCGGCGTGTAGTCGATACGGAGAAAGCGACCGTCTATGTGACGGGATCTTCTTCTAAGATGCTGTCCTCAGAACTTAAGAGCGAGTTCAGGGGTCGTTCTCTTGTGCGAGAGCTTTTTCCGTTGAGTTTTTCGGAATACGTTCGATATAAGACGGGGAGCGTTCTCGAGTCAGATGCGACCTTTTCCCCGAGCGATGCAGCGCTGCTTCGACATCATCTGATCGGGTATCTTGAACGAGGGGGATTCATCGCGACACTTGAGCAGACGCCTGCAGACGCGATTCAGCTGCTACAGGAATATGCTTCGCGAACGGTCGCCATGGACGTCGTTGAACGTTACGACGTCAAGAACCCTCGCCTGGCATCGCTGTTCTTGACGCGGTGTATGGCATCTTCGGGACGAGAGCTGTCAGTGAACAAAGTGTACAACGAGTTCAAGAGCAGACAGATACCCGTCAGTCGTAATTCGCTCAGCGACTTACTTGAGTATTATGAGGACGCCTACCTGTTATTTTCTGTGCCGGAGTTCACGCGTTCACTGGCAAATAACATGCGGTCTGCGTCTAAGGTCTACGCTGTCGACCCTGCGATGTTTGGAGCATTCTCTCCCGCATCGGCATTGGACCAGGGCCAGAGGCTCGAGACCGCAGTGTTCAATGCGCTAAGAAGAAGGACTCCCGCGGTGAGGACCGGCTCGGTCTGCCGCCTGCTAATCAAAGAGAAGAGCAAAAGCCATGAGGTGGACTTTGTGGCTGGGGATGCGCTTCTCATGCGGGCTTATAGCCTGATTCAGGTGAGTGCGGATATGGCAAGTGAGAAAACGCGCGAGCGCGAAATCGCCGCGCTTGATGCCTCGATGGCCCAGTTTGATCTTGGCGAGTCGGCAATCGTTACCATGGATGAACAGACCGATATTCCATGCGAGCACGGTGTGGTACACGTTATGCCCGCATGGAAGTGGCTCCTTGCCTAATCATCTATGGGCCTGTGGGGTCAGGACCTCCTGGCTCCTTCATCACGGTTGGGGAGCACCTTGCTGCGCCAGGCTAGTCCTGGGCTTTGATACTCGGCAGCAGGATCTGCGCGAGGTAGTCGGTTTCGAGCTTAGTGGCACCATCGGCCTTGCCGTCTTTACCCACCAGGTTGTTCTTGATCTGGCTATACGTATAGCGGTTGCCGGTCGTCAGCTCGACAAGCTCAATGGCCGTATCCATGGGGTAGGTCGACACGGGATTCTGCGTCCGCCCGTTGATGGTCTGGGGCACCACGTACGGATAGACGGGGCCGCTGGCGTAGACGGTATAACCGTTGCCTAGATTGGCCGCACCCAAAACCGTATCGCCTTCATCGGGCGTAAAGCTCTCGCCCTCGCGCACCGCGACGAGCGTCACGAGCGGCGTATTGGCGTCGTCGCCCAGATAGATGCATAGCGTGCTTCCGTTTTGCCAAGTTGCGACCTTGCCGTACCACTCGACGGGAATATCGAGCTGGTAGAGGTCGGTTGCCTTGTGGCGAGCGTCAGCATCACGGGACGCCTGTGCCTTTTGCGCGCTCACGGCATTGACGGCGGCGTCGCGCCGCGCGGTTGCTGCCTGCTGGAGCACTTTGGCAGCCGCGGCGGAGCTCGCACCGCCCTCCTCGGCATACTTGGCGGCGGCATCGATCTGGTCGTCAGTCACCGTGTCGGCCGAAGGCACCTTGAGCTTAAAGGTGGCCTGGGCACTTAAATCCTGTCCATCGCTCTTAACGGTGACCTGCGTCTTGGTGGTCGGGACGGTATAGATGGTGCCGTCGGCCGCGATGGGGGAGGCAGCGATGGAGAGCGTGTAATCGCCGGGCAGCAGTTTGATGCCGCGGCCGTGCTCGTCAACATAGAGCGTTTCGCTCACGGAGGAGCCGTCAGAATCCTGACCGCTCACCTGTACGGGAATCTTGGAGCCAGTGGAACAGTCGAGGCCCGCGGCATGCATGCCAATCTGCACCGACATCATCGTGTGGGCATTGGCGGCGACAGCGGCAGCCTGCTCTTGCTGATATCCGTTCCAGGCAGCATAGCCTGCGCCGCCGGCGACGAGCGCGACGGCCACGACACCGGCGACCATCAGATTGCGGCGTTTGGGCGACATCTTGCGATGGCGGACCTCGGCCTCGCGTGCCGAGGGAACGGACGGCAGGGGTATATCGCCCATGGCGATGGTCTCGTCCACGGCTGGTGCGGAACCCAGGCCAGGAAGCTCGCGAGTCAGCGAATCCTCGGCCGGCAAGCTGTCGAGCAAGACGGTTTCCTCGCCCGTGTCGGATTCGGGCTGGTTGCCGGCCTCGCTTTCGGTGCCTTCGTGATCTGCCTCATCCTCGGCAGGCTCAACGTCGCCTGCATCCTGATTATCGGATTGCGCCTCGGTTTCCGGCTCATCCTGCACATCAACGCCCGAATCGTCAAACGCAATCTCATCGAGTGAAATCCGGTCTAAGCTCTCCAAGGCCTCAGCGCAAGCTTCTGCATCTTGGGCCGCATCCTCTTGGCCCATCGTCTCATCATTCATACATCCCCCAAGCTCAATATCGGGACAACACTGTACCCAAAAATGGAGCCATATAAAGCGCGTGCGAAATATAAGATCCGATTTAACCTGAGCGCATCGTTCGGCCGCATCCTCGCGGCGGCAAAAGGCCCCCGGAACGCGAACGAATCACATTCCGGGGGTTCTGCAATGCGTTGAGTTGCGCGGAGCCGGCTACGCGGCTTCGTACTCAAGCGATGTTTGCGCCAGGCGCGTTACTCGGCGTGAGCGTAATCAACCTTGGCGCGACGAGCGGTAGCCTTCTCCCAATCGCTGGTGCCCTCAAAGACATCCTGCTTGTAGGGATTGCGGCCGAGCTTCTTGGCACGGTAGGCGATGTAGATGATTGCGGCGACGTTGGCGATCAGCGCGGCGACCGAGACCGCGGTAGCGGCGCCGGAGTCGAGCGTGGAGTGGGTCACAAAGATGGACTCCTCCTGGAAGTACGGGAACACCTGGGCAAACATGCACCAAATGGCCAGCGTAAAGGCGCGGTTCTGGATCCAGCCGCCCTTGTTCCAGATAAAGGCGGCGACGGTGGGCGCCAGCAGCAGCGCAAAACCGCAGAACCAGGAGTGGGTGGGCAGGCAGTTGTAGGTGTAGCAGAAGTTCCAGATATCGTAGGCGATGATGTAGACCCAGGTCATGTCGGGCCACAGCATGTCGGTCTTGTCCTCGGAGGCGTAGACGCTCCACCAACCGGTCATACAGAAGATGTTGATGAGACCGGCGATGCCGTTGAACACGTTGTTCCAGCCGGCCAGCTGCGTAGCACCTTCGGAGGTGACCCAAGTGGATTGGCCCAGGACAAAGAAGTGATAGGCGCTCTCGAAGTCGGACACGACGGCGATCATGATGTTGATGGCGACGATCACAAACGGCCATGCGCGGAACCAATGCGCCTTGCCGATCTTCCCCCACTGGTACTTAATGGCAATGAAGCCCCAGCAACCGGCCAGCGCCGCGTATACCTTGGCGTAGTGGAACCAGCTGTTCTGGTATACGTGGGTGGGGTTGGTGAGCGCCCACTCGGCACCCTGCGAAACGCCGACGGCGATGGCGACGCAGTAGATGGTCATGGCCAGCGGAGCCACGCCAAAGATGATTGCCGCGCCCAGCTTGGTGCGGCGGCCGACCTCGTTGAGCACGATCAGGCCAATAAAGACCATGGCCCAGCCGGCCCAGTGGATAAGGGTATCGCTACCCCAAACATCGAACAGCATGCTGCTCTCCTTTCACACGCCCGCGGCCCCTCTTCTGATCGCGGGCAGTTTGGCCAAATGTCGTCAGTTCTGGGGCTTGCGCTCCGGATACTTGGCGGTATAGCCCTCGATGTGGAGTGTCGAGGCGATGATTTCCTTGACTGTCTCGTCGGGCACGTCGGGGTGCGTGCGGATATACATCAACAACCCCATGATGAGGGTGTAGAACGTCTCGTAGACATGGTCGATGCGTAGCTCATGATGGGCGACAAAGTCCACCACGGTGGTGTCGCAGATGTATTGCGCCACGCGCTGGACCACGTTATGCAGAAAGCCGCCGTAGAGCGCGCCACTGCTTGAGGTGAGCGTGCTTGGCAGTTCGTGGCCGCTGACGACCAGGCGCTTGAAGAGCGGGGCGACGGTGTCGAGCGCGCCCTCGATATCGCCGATGGTGCGGCCGGCGTTCCACTGCTCGAGTTCGGCGATAAAACCGTCGATCGCTTCGTCCATGACGGCGGTGACGGCGGCGTCCATGTCGGCGAAGTAGTGGTAGAACAATGAGCGCGTGCAGCCGGCTCGCTTGGTCACGGCCGAGACGGATAGATGCGACACGCCCAGCTCAGAGCTTACGGTGCGCACGGCGGCGAGGATCTCGCGACGGCGTTCGTCGCCCGTCAGGCGCTTTGTCGCGCTATCGGATGCGGGGACGGCATCGACCACAGAGGTGTTCGCTGCGTTATCGCTCATGCGTTTGCCGCCTTTCATCCGTTTGAGCCCGACCGTTCGCCTAACAGTCTTGAATATTGTTGACGGTTCGTCAATACTGTTTTTGACACAATGTCAACAATGGCGGGTGAACGGCATGGGGCATGCCCGGCCTGCAAAAAAAGAGGGGCGCTGCGGCCTCGTCGGGCTGTGGCAAGAGAAGGGACGACCATGATTCTCAACGGACCGGGGATTAGCTACACCGAGCCCGACATCGGTTCGGAGTTCGTGCCGCCGCTGCCGGAGCATCCGCGCGAGGCCATCGTCAAGCTGTGCGAGCACTGCACCAACCGTCTGCTGCATCGCGACGAGCTGTTGGGCTACGAGTACTGGTCGTTTGCCGAGGCCGCGACCGACGAGCAGGCCGAAGTGCTCTGCAAGATGAAGATGCGCCGTCCCTATACGCTGCCCGAGATGGCCAAGCTCACCGGCATGCCCGAGGCCGATATCGAGAAGATGCTCGACGACATGAGCTACACGGGTCTGCTCGAGTACAACTGGGAAAACCCCGAGCGCGCCAAGCAGTGGGTGCTGCCCATGCTGGTGCCGGGTTCCGCTGAGTTCCTCAACATGCGCGTGAGCCAGCTCGAGGAGCACCCGGTCTATGCCAAGTTCTTTGAGCAGGCGTCCAAGGGACCGCTGTCCAAGGCCACGCCGATGGTGCCGCCCGGAGGCGCCGGTATCGGCATGCATGTCATTCCGGTCGAGAAGGCTATCGATGCTTCGAGCACCTCGGTGCCGATCGAGCATATCGAGCATTGGCTCGACAAATACGATGGCAAATATGCCGCTAGCACCTGCAGCTGCCGCGCGAGCCGTCGCGTGATGGGTGAGGGCTGCGCCGACGACCCGGCCGATTGGTGTATCGCCGTGGGTGATATGGCCGACTACGTGGTCGAAACCGATCGTGGCCATTACGTGACCCGCGACGAGGTTTACGACATCCTGCGCCAGGCCGAGGACAACGGCTTTGTGCACCAGATCACCAATATCGACGGCGAGAACAAGATCTTCGCCATCTGCAACTGCAACGTCAACGTGTGCTACGCCCTGCGTACCTCGCAGCTGTTCAACACGCCCAACCTGTCGCGCTCGGCCTATGTCGCCAAGGTCGAGAAGGACAAGTGCGTGGCCTGCGGTCGCTGCGTTGAGGTGTGTCCGGCCGGCGCCGCCAAGCTGGGCCAGAAGCTCTGCAGCAAAAAGGCCGGCGGACAGGTGCCCGAGTATCCGCGCCAGGAGCTGCCCGATGCCACCAAGTGGGACCACACCAAGTGGTCGCCCAACTACCGCAACGACAACCGCATCGAGACGCACGAGTCCGGCACCGCTCCCTGCAAGACGGCCTGCCCCGCGCACGTTGCCGTTCAGGGCTATCTGAAGCTTGCGGCGCAGGGGCGCTATGACGAGGCGCTGGCGCTCATCAAGCGCGAGAACCCGCTGCCCGCTATCTGCGGCCGCGTGTGCAACCGCCGCTGCGAGGATGCCTGCACCCGCGGCCGTGTGGACGCCGCCGTGGCTATCGACGAGGTCAAGAAGTTTATCGCCCAGCGCGATCTTGATGCCGCGACCCGCTATGTCCCGCCCGTGGTGACGCCGACACGCGCTGGCGGCTTCGATCAGAAGATCGCCATCATCGGTGCCGGTCCGGCCGGTCTGTCCTGTGCTTTCTATCTGGCCGAGAAGGGCTACAAGCCCGTCGTGTTCGAGAAGAACGAGCGCCCGGGCGGCATGCTCACCTACGGTATTCCCAGCTTTAAGCTGGAGAAGGACGTTATCGAGGCAGAGGTCGAGATCATTCGCCTGATGGGCGCCGAGTTCCGCTATGGCGTGGAGGTCGGTCGCGATGTGACGCTCGACGAGCTGCGCGAGCAGGGCTTTAAGGCCTTCTACGTGGCTATTGGCTGCCAGGGCGGCCGCCTCGCCGGTATTCCGGGCGAGGATGCCGAGGACGTGACCGTGGCCGTCGACTTTTTGCGCGAGGTCAACAGTGGCAAGATCGACGCGCTGCCCGGCCGCACCATCGTGGTGGGCGGCGGCAACGTGGCCATCGACGTCGCGCGCAACGCCTGCCGTCTGGGTTCCGAGCACGTTGAGATGTTCTGCCTGGAGAGCGAGGCCCAGATGCCCGCCAGCGAGGAGGAGCGTCGCGAGGCCGTTGAGGACGGCGCTCACATCAGCTGCGGCTGGGGCCCCAAGGAGGTTCACCTGGACGAGGCCGGTCGTGTGTGCGGTATCACCTTCAAGCGCTGCACGCGTGTCTTTGACGACGAGGGCCGGTTTGCGCCCGAGTACGACGAGAACGATCTGCGCCGCGTCGATGCCGACCGCGTGGTCATGTCGATTGGCCAGTCCATTGTGTGGGGCGACCTGCTGGCTGGCTCCAAGGTGGAGCTCGGCCGCGGCCAGGGTGCTCTTGCCGACCCCCGGACCTATCAGACCGCTGAGCCCGACATCTTTGTGGGCGGCGACGTCTACACCGGTCCGAGCTTTGCCATCGACGCCATCGCCGCCGGTCACGAGGCCGCCGTGTCCATCCATCGCTTTGTGCAGCCGGGCTCCACGCTCGCCATCGGCCGCAACCAGCGCCACTACACCGCGCTCGACCGCGACGATGTCGTGATCGAGAGCTACGACAACGCGAGCCGCGAGGTGGCGCATGTCGACCGCGACCGCGAGAAGGCTGCACCCTTTAGCGAGTACGTCGAGACCTTTACCGAGGAGCAGGTGCGCGCCGAGACCGCCCGCTGCCTGGGCTGCGGTGCCTCGATCGTCGATCCCAACAAGTGCATCGGCTGCGGTCTGTGCACCACCAAGTGCGCGTTCGATGCCATCCACCTGGATCGCGACCGCCCCGAGTGCTCCACGATGGTCAAATACGAGCAAAAGCTCCCAAGCCTCGGCAAGTATGCGCTCAAGCGCGCCATCAAGATTAAATTTGGGAAGAAGTAAGAAACGTAACAAGCAGGAGAACGGCGCAGAGAGCGGTTGGACAGCGAGCGAGTCCCAGGCGTGGCGAGGTGCCTTGAAAGAGGAGGGCATAGGGCTTTTGCCCATGCCCGACGATTGAAAGGCAGATCGCCCGTCTGGGGCTCGCACAGCGTCAAGCCGACCGCCGTTCGTTAGAACGGCGGAAGAAAAAGTGCATGAATTGGGAATCGTTTACCACATCATTCGCGATGTCGAGAACGTGGCGCGCACCAATGGCGTGAGTCGCGTTTCGAGCGTCACGCTGCTGCTAGGCGAGGTCTCGGGCGTCGTTCCTGACTTGCTGCTCGACGCTTGGCGCTGGGCGGCAGATAAAAAGCCCATCGCGCAGGGCGCGGAGCTTATTGTGGAGCCCGTCGAGGCCGTGACGCATTGCGAGGCGTGCGGCTGCGACTACGCGACGGTCGAGCACGGCAAGACCTGCCCCCATTGCGGTAGCGGCGATACCTATCTGCTCCAGGGCCAAGAGGTCATGATCAAGCAGATTGAGACCCCCGACGAGGAACCGGCAGACGCTGCCCCCGACGGCCCTTCCGACGTCCCCGACGCCGTCGATGCCGCCCACCCCCTCCACATCGTCTAGGATCCCCTATAAGTTGCGGTGAAATAGTTCCTAAATCCAGCCTTCTGGCTCTTAAACAAGAACTATTCCACCGCAACTTTTTTGAGTGGTTTCGTAGATCATAAGTCGCGCAAATAGTCAAGTCATACCTGTTTGAACAAAGTAGCGGCAGTACAAGCGCATTCGCGCTTGCCTAAAATCGATATTAATGAACAGTCTGCTTGTATCTGTAAAATGCGTGGCTTGATGAGCGACGCCTTGGCGTGTAATGAGTCAAAAAGCAGTAACGTAATCAACTTGTAACAAACCTAGACGTTTAAACAAATAATCCAACCTTTTGCGAATTTAGCCATAATTCCACAATCCAAACAGGTATACTCCTTTCATGTCGTGTAGGAATTACGTAGACAAAAAGGAGGTTATGTGATGGTAAGTATTGTTCTTGCTAGCCACGGGGACTTGGCAGCTGGAATCAGGCAGACGGGCTCGATGGTCTTTGGCGATCAGCCGTCTGTAGCCGTGGTCTCGCTCGAGCCGAGCATGGGCCCCGACGACTTCCGTGCTAAGGTCGAGGAAGCAATCGCTTCCTTCGAGGACCAGGAGCAGGTGCTCTTCCTCGTTGATCTGTGGGGCGGCACGCCGTTCAACCAGATTAGCGGGCTCATCGAGGGCCATGATTCCTGGGCTATCGTCACCGGTGTCAACCTGCCTATGCTCATCGAGGCATATTCGCAGCGCTTTGATGCAAAGAACACTGCACATGCGATCGCAAAACATCTCGTGACTGAGGCTAAGGCTGGCGTGCGCGTCAAGCCCGAGTCTCTGGAGCCCGAGGAGAAGAAGCCGGCTGCGGCCGCCGCTGCTCCTGCAGGCGCCATCCCTCCGGGAACGGTCATCGGCGACGGGCACATCAAGATTGCCCACGTCCGTATCGACACCCGTCTGCTGCATGGCCAGGTGGCCACCACGTGGACCAAGCAGATCAACCCCAACCGCATCATCGTGGTTTCCGACGGCGTTGCTCACGACGAGCTCCGCAAGACCATGATCGAGCAGGCTGCCCCTCCGGGAGTCCATGCCAACGTCGTGCCTATCAAGAAGATGGCCGAGGTCGTCAAGGACACGCGTTTTGGTGACACCAAGGCCATGCTGCTCTTCGAGAACCCGCAGGATCTGCTCAAGGCCATCGAGGCCGGCGTCGACATCAAGGAAGTCAACATCGGTTCCATGGCTCACTCCAAGGGCAAGGTCGTCGTCACCAACGCCGTCGCTATGGGCGATGACGACGTTAAGACCCTCGAGGCCCTCAAGGCCAAGGGCGTCAAGTTCGAGGTCCGCAAGGTTCCTTCGGATGCCTCCGAGGATCTCGACGCCATGTTGAAGAAAGCTAAGGCCGAACTGGCCGCTCAAGCATAGTAAAGGAGGGTCCGATACATGTCTGCAATCACTATTCTGCTTGTTGCGATTGTCGCGTTGCTTGCCGGTATGGAAGGCATTCTGGATGAGTTCCAGTTCCATCAGCCGCTCGTGGCATGCACGCTTATCGGTCTCGTAACCGGTCACCTTCAGGAGGGCATCCTCCTGGGCGGTTCGCTCCAGATGATGGCCCTTGGCTGGGCTAACGTCGGCGCCGCCGTCGCGCCTGACGCCGCTCTGGCCTCGGTCGCTTCTTCGATCATCATGGTGCTCGCCCTCAACGGCGGCGCCACTGATTCGGCCAAGGCCGTTACCGCGGCCATCGCCGTCGCCGTCCCGCTGTCGGTCGCTGGTCTGTTCCTGACCATGATCTGCCGTACCATTGCTACCGCTATCGCTCACGCCATGGACGGTTGCGCCGAGAAGGGCGACTTCTCCGGCATCGAGCGCTGGCAGTACGCTGCCATCCTCATGCAGGGCCTTCGTATCGCCATCCCGGCAGTACTTCTGTGCGTTATCCCGGCCGAGGCTGTTACCAACGCGCTTAACGCTATGCCCGACTGGCTGTCCGGCGGCATGGCCGTCGGCGGCGGCATGGTCGCTTCCGTCGGTTACGCCATGGTCATCAACATGATGGCCACCAAGGAGACCTGGCCGTTCTTCATCCTCGGCTTTGTCCTTGCTGCCATCCCTCAGCTCACGCTGATCGCCCTTGGCCTCATCGGCATCTCCCTTGCCCTCATCTACCTTGGCCTTAAGGATCTGGCCAAGCAGGGTGGCGGCATGGGCGGTGGCTCCGGCGACCCGCTCGGCGACATTCTGAACGATTACGAGTAGGAGGGGAGTGATACATATGGCAGAGAACAAGATTCAGCTCACCAAGGCTGACCGTAAGAAGGTTTGCTTCCGTCATCAGTTCCTTCAGGGCTCGTGGAACTACGAGCGTATGCAGAACGGCGGCTGGTGCTTCGCAATGATCCCTGCGATCAAGAAGCTCTACACCAGCAAGGATGACCAGATTGCCGCTCTTAAGCGCCACCTGGAGTTCTATAACACCCACCCCTATGTTTCCGCCCCCGTCATTGGCGTTACCCTCGCCCTCGAGGAGGAGCGCGCCAACGGTGCTCCGATCGATGACGTCGCCATCCAGGGCGTCAAGGTCGGTATGATGGGCCCGCTCGCCGGCGTCGGTGACCCCGTCTTCTGGTTCACCCTTCGCCCGATTCTGGGCGCTCTGGGCGCTTCCCTGGCCATGTCCGGCAGCATCGTCGGTCCGCTGCTGTTCTTCTTCGCGTGGAACATCATCCGTTACGCTTTCCTGTGGTACACACAGGAGTTTGGCTACAAGGTCGGCTCCTCTATCGCCAAGGACCTCTCCGGCGGTCTGATGGGCAAGGTCACCGAGGGCGCTTCCATCCTGGGTATGTTCATCATCGGCGCCCTGGTCGAACGCTGGGTGTCCATTTCCTTCACCCCGATCGTCTCCACGGTCAAGCAGTCTGCTGGCGCCTTTATCGACTGGGCTAGCCTGCCCTCCGGTTCCGAGGGTATCAAGGAAGCGCTGACGATGTACAACTCCGTCGGTGCTACCGCCCTTGATCAGATGAAGGTCACCACGCTCCAGGGTAACCTCGATCAGCTCATCCCCGGCCTTGCCGCCGTGTGCCTGACCCTGCTGGTCTGCAAGCTCCTCAAGAAGAAGGTTAGCCCGATCGTCATCATCCTGGCTCTCTTCGCCGTCGGCATCATCGGTCGCTTCTGCGGCTTCATGTAAGCACGCTTCGGCTTAAGACCGAGAGTTGCTAGGTAAGGGCTTTTGAGCCATTGAAACGGACCGCACCCGGTGGGTACACTGGATGCGGTCCGATTGTTTTTTATTGGAGGGCGAGGCGCGTATGGCGCAATCTCAGAACAGCACGGTCGATCTGGCAACGCCGGCAACCTGCCTGATGGGGCTTACCAGCCACGGTAACGTGATGGTGGGCAATAAGGCGTTCGAGTACTATAACGAGCGCAATCCCGAGGATTATATTCAAATCCCGTGGGACGAGGTCGACTATATTGCCGCCGAGGTTTTGCGCGGCACCAAGAAGATTACGCGTTTTGCTATCTTCACCAAGGACAACGGTCACTTTACGTTTTCGACGCGCGACGACAAAGAGACGCTTCGCGCGGTCCGCAAGTACGTCGACGAGGATAAGCTCGTGCGTTCGCCCGACTTTATCGATGTGACCGCCAAGGGCGCCAAGAGCATCCCCTCCGTCATCAAAGGCCTCTTCCACAAAGCCAAATAGTTCCTCATAAGTTGCGGTGGAATAGTTCCTAAATACGGCTTTAGATGCTTCAGACAGGAACTATTCCACCGCAACTTCGAAGTCTAGTCATGCGACGTATAGCGATGCAGTAAATCTGCTACACTAGTACAACATGCCTCCGTAGCTCAGGGGATAGAGCACCGCTCTCCTAAAGCGGGTGTCGACGGTTCGAATCCGCCCGGGGGCACCAGAGGAATATCGAGCCCGGTACCGCTACGGTGCCGGGCTCTTCTGGTCTAAAGGCCGGATTCGGACCGTCGACACCCGCGTCACCAATTTCCCCGCGGGGGGAGTTTTCGAATCCGCCCGGGGGCACCAGAG